>DOUV01000683.1:3298-11328 GCA_003520455.1 Chloroflexota bacterium
GCACCAATTCGCCAACAGTGTCTTCATATTTCTGCAAAAGTGGCCCGTACGCGCCACTGTTACAGAAAGAGTGATACGCCATATGACGACCGGCCAGGGCCGCAGCATCGTCGATAGTCCCGATTGTCAAGCTTGCAGAGGAGCGGTTGGGAATGCTGATTGCAAGAGCACCGGTTCGCATTAGTCTCGGTGGTGGGGGAACGGATCTCAAGGCCTACTATGGTCGCTACGGTGGCATGGTGGTGAGTGCGGCCATCAACAAGTACTTCTACGCTGTTATTTCAACGAGTCGCTGGAATGACGGGATTCAGATCATTTCCTCGGATTACCATACGTTCTACCGCTACGATCCCAGGCAACCATTCTTCGCAAACGGCAGCTTGCAGTTACCCAGAGCGGTTCTGGATCACTTTCACGTAGAGCGTGGATATAACCTCTTCCTGGCCTCCGAGGTGCCCCCGGGCACGGGGTTAGGCTCCTCGGGAAGTGTCGCCGCGACCCTGGTGCACGTCGCGGCCACGCTCCGTGACATAACCCTCTCCAAGAAGGAGATAGCCGAGACCGCCGCGTACGTCGAAATCGAAAAGTTGGGTATGCCGGTGGGGAAACAGGACCAGTACGCCGCCGCCTTCGGTGGGATGAACGTCATCACCTTCGACCCGGAGGGGGTAACAGTCGAGCCGGTGCGAATGAGCGACTCTGTCCTTACTCAGTTGGAGCAGAGCTTGTTGCTCTTTTTTACGGGCAGCACGCGGGAATCGTCGAAAATCCTGCACGAGCAAAAGCGGGCGAGCGAAGAGGATCAGGAGCCGGTCGTCAACGCGCTCCACGCGATCAAGGCGCTCGCCCAGGAAGTCCGGAGACGCCTTGAGACGGGAGACCTGGATGGGTTTGGCGAGCTGTTGCACCGCGCCTGGGAACACAAAAAGACCCTGGCCTCGAGCATCACCAACCCCTTCATTGATCGTTGCTATGACCTGGCGCGCCGCAACGGCGCGATCGGCGGGAAAATTACCGGTGCCGGCGGGGGTGGCTTTCTGATGCTTTACTGCCCCTTACGGCATCAAGAGGCGGTGACGGCGGCTTTGGAGCGCGAGGGCGTGGTGCGCATGGATTTTCGCTTTGATTTTCGGGGTGCTACGGTTCTCTTGAACACCCTCCGTTCCTAAACAGTCCAACGGGACTTTGAAGCGGGCCAGACTTCCGAAGTCTTGTCGCTGACCAACGCGAGGTGCAGGATGGCCGGCGGTGCAATGATTGATTCGATCAGCCAATACCTGGTCGAAGTGCAGCGGCTTCTCGACCTGGCTTCACGATCCGAGATCGCGCGCGTCATAGAGATTTTGCTCGAGGCGAATCGAGCCCGGTGCCGCGTCTTCATCATGGGAAACGGGGGAAGCGCGGCGACGGCCTCCCACTTTGCCTGTGATCTGGGGAAGGGGGCAATTGTCCCCGGGCAGCCTCGATTCCAGGTCATCGCCCTGACCGACAATGTTCCTTTGATGACCGCCTGGGCCAATGACACAGGGTATGAAAACATCTTTGCCCAACAATTGGCGGGCCTGGTCCAGGCCGGAGATGTGGTCATTGGCATCAGCGGCAGTGGGAACTCGGCCAACGTGCTGAACGCGATCCGGTTGGCGCGCGTGCGGGGGGCCGTGACGGTTGGATTGGCGGGATTCGACGGGGGTCGGCTCAAGGGTCTGGTCGATGTGTGCCTTCATGTCCCGTCATTCTGCATGGAACAGGTCGAAGACCTCCATTTGATTCTGGCCCACCTGATGTGCACCCGAATCAGAAGGGTGCTGCGGGACATCGTGGACGCCCAGTGGGCGCTGGCGTGGGAGATGGCTGAGGGAGGTGACCGGACGATCCAAACCCTGGCGGAGCGGTTGGCCCGTACTCTCCGGGTGACCATCGCCTCTGCCGTCACCCTCGATGAGCCGGGAGACGCAGTGGTCATTCGCGGCGTCTCCCCGATCCATGCTCTGGGAAGCCCGCTGCGTGTGGGCCGCCGGATTCTTCTCGACGATGCCCCGGCCCACCGGCGGGTGATCCAGGAGGGGCAAGCGCTCCTCTTCCGGCAGCAAGATCGGGCCCTGGCGATCCTTCCATCGGAACTGGAGATGACACTGACCAGCGGATTGAAATCCGGGGCCTTGCTCCCTCTGAAGGCGGCCGATGAAGTGGTTGGGGTCGTCGGACTGGGGGAGAGACGCGCGTGGGACAGGAGTCCCTTCACGGAGGAGCGGCTCCAACGGGGGCTCGCACTCGTGGCCGAGTGGGCACCAACCACGGCGGAGTGGGACGCGAGCGCGCGTCGCCCGGTCCTTACAGAGCAAGGGGTCCGAGCATGAAGGTCGTCTTTCTGGACCGCGATGGGGTCATCAACGAAAACCGGCCCGACCATGTCAAATCGTGGCAAGAATTCGTCTTTTTGCCCGGCGCGCTTGATGCCCTCGGGTTCCTTCGAGAGGCCGGGTGGTTCACCATCGTCATCACCAACCAGGCGATTATCCACCGGAACATCGTGCTCCGGGAGACGGTCGATGAGATCAACCACCGCATGACGCAGGAGGTCGCGCGCAGCGGCGGGCGCCTCGACGCAGTGCTCATCTGCCCGCACCGTGCGAAAGAGGGCTGTGGATGCCGCAAGCCGCGGCCGGGACTTCTTCTCCAGGCCGCGGACCGGTTCGGATTGCGGCTTGATCAGTGCTACCTCATCGGGGATGCGCTCACCGATATCGCGGCCGGGCAGGCCGTGGGCTGTTTCTGTGTCATGGTCCGGACGGGCCGCGGGCGACAACAATTAGTGGGTCGTGAAGCTGATCGATCGAGTGGCTACCAGATTGCCGCCGATTTGAGTAGCGCCGCTCACTGGATCACAGAGGTCGAGCAGATGCGGACATCCTACCAGGCGTGGCTGCAGGTGCCCCGCGGCCTGCTTCCCGCCTCCCCGGTTCGCGACCCCGCACAAGCCGCCGATGTCTACGAGCACTAACACCCCTTCGAACAAGCGGAATCCGTCCTCACGCGAGCAGCTTCGGCTCTACATCGACCGCCAGGCGGCCAGCCTGAGGCACTACGTGCTGGAGCAGGCGCTGTTCGCTCTCGTGGGCTGGCTTCCGACCGTGGTCGGGATCGGGCTGCGGGGCGTGCTGTACCGCCTGATCCTGCGGATGGACGGCTGGGCCGCCATCGAGAACGGGGTGCGGCTGCGCTTCGCCAGCAACGTGCACCTGGGCTACGGGGTGTACCTGGATCAGGGAGTGTACTTGCATGCCTGTCCCACCGGCATCGAGATCGGCGAGCGGACCCTGGTGATGCACGGTTCGGTCCTCCACGTGTACAACTTCCGCGGTCTACCCCACGCCGGTATTCGCATCGGCTGCGACAGCCTGATCGGAGAGTACAACGTCATTCGGGGTCAAGGCGGGATCGTGATCGGCGATCGGGTCTACACGTCGCCGATGGTGCAGATGCTCGCGGTGAACCACGTCTTCAGCGATCCCCGGCGCCCGTTCATCGAGCAGGGGATTACGGCTCAGGGCATTGTCGTGGAGGATGATGTCTGGATTGGTTCCGGCGCCATCATCACCGATGGCGTGCGGGTGGGGCGCGGCGCAGTGGTCGCCGCCGGGGCGGTTGTCACTCGGGATGTCCCGGCGCACACCGTCGTGGGGGGCGTACCGGCGCGAGTGATGCAGGAGATCGGGGCGAACGGCGCGGGACCCGAGGCGCTCCCGATCTATTTTTGACGGCCGGGGACAATCAGTCTCGGGCGACGGGCAGTGGAGGAGGGGATTGCGATGACCGTCGAGAGTGGACTACGCAGGCTGAATTTTGGCCGCTCGATGATAGAGGCGGACACAAACAGATCCGTCACGCTCTCCATTGTCATCCCGGCCCTCAACGAAGAGGATGGCATCGCGGACATCATCCAGCGAGTGCAAGCGATCGAGCCGTCGCTGCGTGACGAGGGCGTCGAGCACCTGGAACTCATTGTGGTAGACGATGGTTCGGAGGATCGCACCGCGGAGATCGCGGCGAGCTACGCCTTCGTCCGTCTCTTGCGCCACCCCATCAATCGGGGCTACGGCGCCGCCATCAAAACCGGTTTTTGCCACGCCCGGGGCGAACTGCTGGCGTTTCTCGATGCCGATGGCACCTACCCGCCGGAGCGCTTCCCGGACTTGTGTCGCGCCGCACTGCTCGAGGATGCCGACGTCGTCGTGGGCTCGCGGCGCTCCGGGGCCGACAGCCGCATGCCAGCCCTGCGCCGGGTGGGGAACTTCATCTGGTCCAATCTCGTCAGTCTGATGGGCAATCACCGGGTGGATGATCCGGCGAGCGGCATGCGCGTGCTGCGGCGCTCGGCGCTCCCCCGGCTCTACCCCCTGCCTGACGGCCTCAACTTCACGCCAGTGATGAGCATGCGCGCCGTCCACGAAGGGCTTGCGGTGGTCGAGGTTCCCATCCCGTATCACGAGCGCCTGGGTCGCTCCAAGCTCAGCGTGGTTCGTGATGGAACCCGCTTCCTCAAGACCATCCTGTGGACGGCCCTCGAGTACAACCCCGTGCGGCTGCTCGGGCTGATCGGGCTGGCGGCCCTCGGGGTGGCGGGGCTGGTCGCCCTGGGTCTGGTGCTGCTCCGCCTCCAAGGTGTCGTGCGCCTGGGGCCCTGGGGAGTGTTCAGCCTCTTCAGCGCGCTTGTATTCGCGGTGGCGGGCGTCAGCATCTTCTCCCTGGGCGCCACCTTCAACTACCTGGTGACCCTGTTCCACAAGCAGCCGGTGCGCCGGGGGTTGTTTGGGAAGCCCATTTTCGATCCGTCTCTGGATCGTCACTTTGGCTGGATGGGCGTACTGACGGCTTCGAGCGGGACCGCCCTGGGGGGCATCAGCCTGGCACTGGGACTGCAAGGATGGGATATCACCCGGCTCTGGCTGTGGCTATTGGGGAGCGCGCTCCTGGCGCTCGTCGGCCTCCAGTTGGTGATCTCCTGGGTCCTGATGCGGGTCCTGGAAGCGTTGAGCGAACGGGAGGTGCGAGTCAAACAGGAGATGGCCGGGGAGTCTTCATCTTGACCTCGCCACACTCGCGGGGGAGATGATGGAGTTGTCTTTCTGGAGTGGCGCGTAGGCGCCACTCTTACAGAAAGATGAAAACATCATCGGGATGAGGAACGATGGTGAAGATCCGACAGGACGGGGGACCACTATGAAAGCCGGAGATTTGCAGAGACAAACGAGCCAAACGGAGATCCCAGAAGAAATCAGGCACAACCTGGGCACCCGGACGGTGAAGCCAGTGCGGCCGGCTCGCTACCCCGATGCGGGCGCGGCCGTACGCAATCTGACTCACGTGCGGCCCCCTGGCGCCGTCGATGTGCTTCTCGTCAACCCGCCGTCGCCGGACGGTGCCATCTGGATCCGGACCCAGCACCGCGTTGGCCGCCGGAGCCGCGAGGAGATGGTGTGGCCGCAGTGCTCGTTGGCCCAACTCGCGGCAATGCTCCATCCAGACTACACAGTCGGGGTTGTCGATGCCATCGCCGAGCGGATGAGCTGGAAGGAGTTCGAGGCAGTCCTGCGCGCGAAGGCGCCGAAATACTACATCACCCAGTGCACTGCGCCGACGCTCACGAACGACATGTACGGCGTGATGCTGGCCAAGAGCCTGGGCGCCAGGACGATGGCCTTCGGCACACACGTCACAGCGATGCCGACAGAGACGCTGCGCGACTACCCGGCGCTCGACTTCGTGCTACGCGGCGAGCCCGAGCTCACCTTCCGCGAACTCATCGACGTATCTGAGGGCCGACAGGCGGAGCGGCCGGCGTTGATCGAGGTGATGCTCAAGAAGGCGGATCCACTCTGGGAGCCGAGCCCTGACAGCAGTCGAATGAACGGCGCGCCGCTCGACCTCTCGAAGATCAAGGGGCTCGTCTGGCGCCAACAGAGCGAGGTCCGGATGAACATTGCCCGGCCGTTCATCCCAGACCTCAACGAGCTGCCGATGCCGCTCCACCATCTTCTGCCATTGGAGAAGTACCGCATGCCGCTGATGAAGGGGCCGTTTACCTTCATCGTGACCAGCCGCGGATGTACGGCCGGCTGCAAATATTGTATCAAGCACGTTTCCTACCAGTGGTCGGTGCGCCTGCTCTCCCCTGAGCGCATCATGAGGGAGCTCTGGCTGCTGCACGATCTCGGCATCCACAACATCCACATGTACGCCGATCTCTTCACGATCAACCGGGACCAGGTGATGGAACTCTGCGAGCGCATCATCGAGGAGAAGCTGCCGATCAAGTGGACGTGCAACAGCCGGGTCGATTACGTCGACGAGGAGATGCTCAAGATGATGGGCCGGGCCGGCTGTTGGATGATCAGTTGGGGCATCGAGAGCGGCAACGAGATGATCCTGAAGCGGGCGGCCAAGGGCGCCGATCCGAAGAAGGCGCGCCAGGCGCTCACCTGGGCCAAGAAGGCAGGAATCAAGAACTGGGGATACTTCATCATCGGTCTGCCGGGCGAGACCCTCGAGACGATCCGCCAGACCATCGACTTCTCGAAGAGTCTGCCGCTGGATATCGCCCTCTTCCACATTGCGGCGCCATATCCAGGCACGCCGTTCTTCTTCGAGGTGGTTCAGAACGGGTGGTTCCGCGAGGGCACGAAGTGGGAGGAGGTCGATATGGACAAGGGCACTGTGCTCCAGTACGACAACCTCTCCGCCGAGGACCTGATGTATTGGCAGAAGCGCGCATTTCGCGAGTGGGCATTGCGTCCCGGTCCGATCCTGACCTACCTGAAGATGCTGGCGAGCGACACCCACACATTCAAGCGCGCGCTTCGGGTGGGGATGGAGCATCTGCGCTGGATCGCTGGCAGGGCCGAGCACGGCTGAGGTGAGGAGGCACTGGTGGGCGAGGGGATACTCGCCGAGTCTGACCGACGCAGACGGCCAGCGGGCCGGCGATGGCCCCAGGCGGCGATCACCCGGTGGGGCAGTCGCGAGCTCAAGTGGCTCCTGGTGGTTGGCGCGGTGCTGGTGGTTCCCTGGGTTGGTCCCCGCATCCTCAGCCTGGCGTCCTTCAATCGAGGCGAGGTGGCCCGCGTGAAGGCCGGGCTAGGACTCACGGTTGGGGTGCACGAGCGGATGCCACGGGCCTACCAGATGGCCATCGCCGCCGATCCCGGCAACTACCTCCCTTACCTGGGGTACGGCCACTGGCTGCTGGACCGGGGCGACCCGCCGGCGGCAGTGCCCTGGCTGGAGCAGGCTGTGGCGCTGAACCCCTCCTCCCGTGTGGCCCACTTCTTTCTTGGGATCGCCTCGCTGGAGCAGGGGCAGATGGAACGAGCGACAGCCCAGTTTCGCCAGAGCGACGTGCGCGCCGGATACCTGATGTCCAGGGCCTGGCAGGAGGTGCTCCAGACCCGGGAGCAGGCCGGGCCAGACCGGGATTGGACGCCGGCTGAACGGTACTACCAGGCTGCAGTCGCTCTCCAACCCGAGAGTTTCGCGCTGTGGAGCTACCTCGCGAATTTCTACGTTTACTCGCCGCGAGATTACGAGCGGGCGCTTACGACGCTCCGGGCCGCGGCGGAGGCGTTGCCGGCCTCACCAGAGCCTCACCAGCGCGCCGCCAGGCTCCTCTGGGACCAATGGCGCGACGCGCGCGGCGCGGTTGCGGAACTCGAGGCAGCCGTTCGCCTGGACCCGGGTGACATAGGGAGCTACCTCCTGGCGGCCGACATCCTCCTCAAAGAGAGAGACGTATCAGGGGCCGAGGGCTGGTTGCGCCGGGCGCTCTCAGTTGCACCGCGGAACCCTGAGGTCCATTTCCGTCTGGGCGACCTCTACCTGGACCAGGAGCGAGCGCCGCAAGCGATCCGCGAGTTGCAGGCCGCGACGGCGGGGGCACCGGGGGAGGCCTCCTACCAGGCGCGGCTGGCTGAGGCGTTGCAGACCATGGGGCTGCAGGCCGATGCGATCCAGGCGGCCGAACGGGCCGCCGCTCT
>DOUV01000688.1 GCA_003520455.1 Chloroflexota bacterium
GAGCCTGGACGAGCGCGTGACGGCGCGTGGGATGGCGGTGCAGCCGGCACGGTCCCTGGTCCTGGCCCCAGTTGAAGGCATGCGCGGCGCGCCCGGCGCGGCCCAGACTCGCTATCTGGCCCGCTTGCTCGACGGTATTCCCGTAGTCCCCGGCGACCGCGTGCGGGTCAATCTCTTCGGGACGCGCGCTCAGAACTTTACCGTGGTCGAGACGACGCCTGCCGGCCCGGTGCTCATCGGCCCGTCCACGACGATCCGCCTTGCCAGCGAGGGGGCCGGGCGCGAGCGAGGCACCATCACCTACGAGGACATCGGCGGGCTGCGGCGGGAGATCCGGCGGATCCGGGAGATGATCGAGCTCCCCCTGCGCTATCCCGAGGTCTTCGAGCGGCTGGGCATCGACCCGCCCAAAGGAGTGCTCCTCCACGGCCCGCCCGGCACCGGCAAGACGCTCATCGCTCGAGCGGTGGCCCACGAGACCAGCGCCCACTTCCTGCATGTGAATGGGCCGGAGATTATGTGCGTGGGCGGTAATACAACGATATTCACTACTCTTCATGGTCTTGTGGAAGCTGAGGATCTCTTCAATAGTGCCCGGGGCGAGATTGTGCGCGATGATCAGATCAAGATCATTGAGCTTGAAAAGCCGATTGGCACCTACGCATTCTCAGAGAATCGCGTGCAGGGAGCAGCTATTACTCACGTTGTAAAACTTACCGCACCGGCATACAAAGTGACGTTGGGTGACGGAAACGAGATTGTATGTTCACATAATCAACCATTCTTGATTCGTGAGAATGGAAATTATACCTGGAAACCATTGAAAGAACTTTGTGGTGGAATGTTCGTTGCTCGTGTCAATGGACTTCCGTTGCCTGATGCGACCGTGAAGCTCGAAAGTCCTGAACTTATCGAGAGGGCTGGCAGACTGGCACCTATCAGCCGAAATGGGTCGCGTGGTCATGGGATCAAGCTGCCGAACGAGACATCCGCCACCGGGGAACAACGAATGCGGTTGGAAGAAACGGAGCGGAGCAACCGAGAGCATAGCTGCGTTCCTACCGCACCTTTATTGGAAGCTCTTGAGCGAGGTTTGTTCACTGAACATACTCTGACCGAATCAGATGATGTTGTACCACTGGACGGTGCTTTGACCCAGACCGCTGAAGTAGAATGCATGCAATTGATGCGTGATGATATTGCGTGGGAGCAGGTTGTTGACATCACGCCTCTGGGAGTGCAAGCGCTGTATGACTTTACAGTCGATAAGGATAGCTTTGTTGCGGCTCCATATTTCTTGCTCCACAACAGCAAATACTATGGAGAAGCCGAGGGCAATTTGAGGGGGGTCTTCGATGAGGCAAAGAAGCGCGCGCCGGCGATCATCTTTATCGACGAGCTCGACGCCATCGCACCCAAGCGGGAGGAGATGAGCGGCGAGAAGCAGGTGGAACGCCGGGTGGTGGCCCAGCTTCTGGCCTTGATGGACGGGCTCGAGTCGCGGGGCAACATCATCGTTATCGCCGCCACCAACATCCCCAACACGTTGGACCCGGCGCTGCGCCGCCCCGGCCGGTTCGACCGGGAGATCACCATCGGCGTTCCGGACCGGGAGGGGCGGCGAGAGATTCTGGAGGTCCACACCCGGGGGATGCCCCTGGCGGAGGATGTCGACCTGGACCGGCTGGCTGGCGTGACCCACGGCTTCGTCGGCGCGGACCTCGAGGCGCTAAGCCGGGAAGCGGCGATGAGCGCCCTGCGCAGCCTGATGCCCGACATTGATTTCGCCCAGGCTCAGATCCCTTACGAGAAGCTCATGGCCCTGGACGTCACGATGGACGACTTTCTAGAGGCCATGGGTGAGGTGGAGCCCTCGGCCATCCGGGAGGTCTTCACCGAGGTGCCGGATGTCGGTTGGGACGACGTCGGCGGGCTGGAGGAAGTCAAGCGGATGCTCGTCGAGGCGGCGGAATGGCCCTTGCGCCACGGCCCGCTCTTCGAGCGCGCGGGGATCCGTCCTTCCAAAGGCATCCTGCTCTATGGTCCCCCGGGCACCGGCAAGACCCTGCTGGCGAAAGCCCTGGCGCGGGAGAGCGAGGCCAATTTCATCTCCGTGAAGGGCCCGCAACTGCTGAGCATGTGGATTGGCGAGTCGGAGCGCGGGGTACGGGAGGTGTTCCGGAAAGCTCGCCAGGCAGCGCCCTGCATCGTCTTCTTCGACGAAATCGATGCAGTGGCGCCACAGCGCGGCGGTGGGGGCGACAACCAGGTCACCGAGCGGGTGGTCAGCCAGCTTCTCACCGAACTGGATGGCATCGAAGATCTCAAGGGGGTCGTGGTGCTGGCGGCCACCAACCGGATGGACCGGGTCGATCCGGCCCTGCTGCGGCCGGGCCGCTTCGATTTCCTGGTCGAACTGCCAGCGCCTGACCGCGATGCCCGCCTGGCAATCCTGCGCGTTCATACGCGCCGCATGCCTCTGGCCGACGATGTGGACCTCGAGGCCCTGGCGACTGCGAGCGAGGGCTTTGTCGGGGCCGATCTGGAGGGGCTCTGTCGTCGGGCCGCGCTCCTCGCGATCCGCGAGTTCCTGGGCCATGCGCCGTTAGAGGAGGCCGAGGCCGCCCTGAACGTATGCCGGCGGCACTTTGAAACCGCGTTCGAAGAGACGTACAGGTAGGAGTAACATGGCTGCAACCTATATCTACGCCGTTATCCCGGGCGGAGTCGCGGGAATCTTTGATGTGGCCGGGGTGGACGATGGGGACGGTGATGTTTACGCCGTTCCATACCACGATCTTGCTGCGGTCGTGAGCTCCAGCCCGTTGCCGGATTATCGCGGGCTGAGGCGGGAGGACGCGGTCCGCTACCTGGTGGCCCACCAGCGCGTGATCGAGGCGGTCATGCAGGCGTTCCCGGTGCTGCCTGTGAAGTTCGGCACGGTGCTCCCGAACGAGACCAGGGTGCGCCACCTTCTGGCTCAGGGTGAGGCCCTCTTCCGAACCACCCTGGAGCAGTTCGCCGGCCAGATGCAGATGGAGGTGGTGGTTCTCTGGGACCTCTCGGAGATATTTCAGGAGATCGGCCGGGAGGAAGCCATCATTCAGCTCAAAGCCCAGGTCGCCGCCCGGCCGGTGGAAGAAACGCCGGCTGAGCGCGTCGCCATCGGCCAGATAGTCAAAGCCTCTCTCGATCGGCGCCGCGCCGCCCTGTGCCAGCGCCTGCTTCCGCCCCTACAGGAGGTCGCCCTGGACCTGGTGGTCAACCCGCTCATGGACGAGAGCATGGTGGCCAACGTGGCACTGTTGGTGGACGAAGCGGGCGGCCGGCTGCTGGACGAGCAGCTCGCCATGTTGGACGAGCGGTTCGAGGGGCGGCTGCACTTCCGGTGCGTGGGTCCCCTCCCACCGAATAGTTTCGCGACCGTCGAGGTGCAAGGCTTCTCCTTCGAGTCGGTGAATGAAGCCCGGTATCGCCTCGGTTTGGGGGAGACAAGTAGTCTGGGCGAGATCAAAAAAAACTATCACCGGCTGGCCGCTCAGCTCCATCCCGACCATAACCCTCAGGACCCAGAGGCAGAGGCACGCATGGCTGAGCTGACGTGGGCCTACCGCCACCTCATCGCCTACGGCGAGACTCAGGCGGTGCTCGTGCCCGACGAACAAGGCTGCGGTGAGGCACAGGGACTCTTCCAGGGCACTCCGGCCCGGGAGCCAGTTTGTTCATTCACCTGTGAGGCCGTCGAGCAGGCCTTGCTGATCGCAATCCGGCGGCAGGAGATCCTGGCATAGAACACAAGGGAGGGTTACCGGTGGAGGTTCTCCCCGTTGAGAACGGCCGCGAAGTCGCTTACTACGTCTATGCCGTCGCCCGTACGCGGGGCCACTGGGAGCCTGGTGCCCCGCCGGACCAGGCGATTCTTCCGCAAGCCCCGATCTACACCCTGGCTTACCAGGACCTCGTGGCGCTCGTCAGTCCCGTCCCGGTAGCCGAGTTCGGCCCGCCTGCGCTGGAGGCTCACCTGGAGGATGCCGGCTGGACTCGGGATCGAGTTGTCGCTCATCAGACGGTGCTCGCAGCGCTCCTGACCGACTACACGCTGATCCCGTTCAAGTTCTGCACGCTCTACCGGAGCGAGGAGCGCGTGCAGGCGATGCTGGCCCGGCACTACGAGGCGCTGGAATGCAGCTTGCAGCGCCTGGCGGGGGCGACCGAGTGGGGGGTGAAACTCTACTATGACCGGAAGACGCTGACCGGGTGGCTCGCGTCTTCGGCTGAAGTCCTGCAACCGTTGCGGGAGACGATCACGCGGGCGCCACAGGGGGCCGGCTATTTTCTGCGCAAGAAGCTGGCCCAGGCGGCCCAGGAGGCGGCCGAAGGGATGGTGGCCGGCTGGGTGCAGGAGAGCCACCAGCGCCTGGCTGATAGCGCTCGGGAAGCGGTTGTGAATCCGCTCCAGCCACCGCAGGTCCACGGGCGGGCAGATGAGATGGTGCTCAACGGGGCCTACCTCGTGGATGACGAAGCCGAGGAGACCTTCCGGGCGGTCCTCGCGGAGTTGGCAGACGGCTCTGCTGCCCGGGGATTGCAGTACGAGCTCACCGGCCCCTGGCCGCCCTACAACTTTGCCGACCTCGATCTGCAGGAGATCCCCGATGAGTGATTTCCGATGGAATGACCGGGATATCACCCTGCTGGAACTGCTGGACCGGGCCCTGGACAAAGGGGTGATTCTCTGGGGAGACATCACGATCTCCGTGGCCGATGTGGAACTGATCTACCTGGGTCTCAAGGTGCTGCTCACCTCGGTCGAGACAGCCCAGCGGATGCGCATGGGTGCGGCTGGCGCGCCGGTCCCGCTGCCGGATGCCTCGGCGCGCCATTGAGAACGGTGTGCGGGGAAAGCGCATGTATCTCTACGCCATTACCGACCGGCCTGAGGCGCCTGTACCTGAGAGAGTCGGTTTGAGTCGGGCTTCACTCCTCAGCCTGGCGTACTTGAACATTGCTGCCGTCGTCGATCCGCTCGTCACAATGGAGGTGGCGCCGACCGAGGCCAACCTCTGGGAGCATGAGGCCGTGGTGGAGGCTCTGATGGAAGACCGGACGGTGCTGCCCGTCCGCTTCGGCACCGCGCTGGCGGACGAGGCCGCGGTTCAGGCGGCCCTGGCCGCCCGCTACGCCAACCTGGTGGCGAACCTGGAACGAGTGCGCGGCCGGGTTGAAGTGGGCCTGCGGGTGCTCTGGGGTGACGACCCGCCGCCAGCGACCAGTGACACTCAGGGGCGGGCGAGATCTGGCGGTCGCGCTTACCTCCTGGCCCGGCTGGAGAAGGAGCGCCTGGCGCGTGCCAGACGCCAGCGGGCGGAGGCGCTGGCCGCAGCGCTTTACGGCACTCTGGCCGGAGTAGCGGTGGAGAGTACTCAGCAGGTGTTGATCACGCCGCGCCTGTTATTGACGGCCAGCTTTCTGGTGGAGCGAGACCAGGTGGCGACATTTCGGCGCGAGGCGGAAGCGCTCAGCGCAGTCTATCCGGCGTTACAGTTCCTCTGCACGGGTCCCTGGCCCGCCTACAGTTTCGTGACAACAGCCGGACTTGACGTGGACCTGGAGGGAGCGACAGGATGATCGTGCGTGACCCAGAGCCCGGAGTGACGGAAAAACTGCTGTATGATCCGGGCAACCTGGAGGAGTTCGCCACTGAGATGGAACGGGCCGGCAACAGTCTGCCCCGCCGGATTAACGCCGATCCGCGAGAGGTCGAACGCGGGTTGTCTAAGTTGGTCCTCACGCTCATCGAGCTTCTCCGCCAGCTCTTGGAGCGCCAGGCCATCCGGCGAATGGAGGCGGGGTCGCTCAGCGACGCGGAGATCGAGCGCCTGGGTCAGACTTTCATGAAGCTGGAGGGGCGGATGGAGGAACTCAAAGAGATCTTCGGTCTCAAAGACGAGGATCTCAACCTGAACCTGGGTCCGCTGGGGGACTTGCTCCCGTAGTGCTCGCCCCGCGCGGCCAGGCATTGCTGGCCGCGGCCGATCTCGGTCTGCGGAAGGCACTGAGGAATGCCGCCCCCGTTCCCTGGGGCGGCATTCTTCGTTGGCCGGCCACTCCCAGATTGTTCCACGCGAGAGCGCCGGTCAAGGCGTCAGACTTCCGAAGACTACCGAGACTTCGGAAGTCTCCGATCACGCGCCCGGAGCGACTCCTTGACCGATGTCCTAATCCCGGAAGAATTCGACGACGTCGTCGCGGGTGCGATGGGTTCCGAGCACCTCGACGAAGGTGACGCGTGTCCAGGGGAAGAACAGGGTGACGGCTTCGCGGTCCACGTACTGAATCGCCTTTCCGTCTCGGCGGCGTGGGTTGGTGATGGTCAGAAACATGCTGTGCGGATCGGGCAACTCCTCCATCTCGGCGATGAATGGATCTTCGTTGAGAATGTGGACGATGACGTTGTGTGCCATACGTTTCCCCTTGCGAGTCGATCAGGCCGGTTTCTCGGCGGGCTCAAAGCGGAGTTGGAACTGGCCAAAGCGGACGATAGCATCCGGTTGGAGGCGCATCGGCTGGTGCGGATGCAAGCGCACCCCGTTGACGTAGGTGCCGTTCAGGCTCTGCAGGTCTTCCAGATAGAGGGTGTTGTCCCGTTGCAGGAGCTGCGCGTGGCGGCGCGAGACACCGGCGCTGAGGGCACCGTAGGGGTTGAGATCCACATCAGGACGGAGGTCGACTGTGTGATCGGCACGGCCAAAGATGAGCACCGGGTCGGGGGGGAGGACCAACTGTTGGCCACTGTCCAGCAGATGACAGCGCACGGTCCGTTGCGGCTCGTGCCCGCGCCAGGCCAGGCGGCGCTCGCGGAGATCGGCGCTGCACCGGCCGCAGAAGAGGGTGTTGGGCAGGTTGCCTGTTCCGCACTCAGGGCACGCGATCACGATTCCTCCCGTTGGGTGGTGGCAGTCCCAGGTCGCGGCTCCCGTACTTGATGCGCTTGCTGCCATCCGGTGAGAGTTGCCCGGTGGCGGCGATGATCTCCAGCTCCCGCTGCGTGGTGCGGGCCAGTTCGACCTCGCCCATCTCGAGGAAGCGCGTCGCCAGCAAGCCCAGGTTGCGACGCGCGCTGGTCACGTCG
>DOUV01000357.1 GCA_003520455.1 Chloroflexota bacterium
CCACACGCACCGGCTGCGGTCCCACACCCTCCAGGCCAAAACCGAGAAGGGCGACACGATAGGGCCGGCAGAGGCCGGTACCGGTCGCCACGGGGCTCCCATCGGGCCAGCGCGCCATCGGGGCTACGTACTCGCTGGCCCGAACAAGCAAGGCATCGGGATTGCCCTGGTTGCGTGCGCTGTCGGGAGTGTTCAACACCAGCTCGATACCATCGAGGGGACCACCGGCGACGGCGGTGAGCGGCGCCGGCTCACGGTCCTCCAGAAAGCCGACGGCCAGAGCATTGAAGTAGGGCGCGGGTGGGCCCAGGGGGTTGCCGCCACCGTCCCAGAAGGCAACATCCTGGCCGCTCAGCAGCAGTCGCCCTCCCGCACGGAGAAATGTGCTGATGGCGTCGCTGGCGCCGACAAAACCGGGCGAGTCGTCGGGCGCGCTCCAGATGACCAGGTCGTACTGCAGAAGGTGTGTAGCCGTCGGCACATCGCTTGGGGTCTCGAAGGGGGCGCGGATGCGATCCAGGTCGTAAGGGTAGTCGAGTTCGCTGAGGGCCTGCTCGTAGGTGCTCGCCTGACTCTCGTAGTACCAACGCCCCCCATCAACAAGCAGAATTCGGGGCGCCGGCGGGAGTGCGAAGTCCCGCTGGGTCGCGTCACCCGCCACGAGACTGACGCGACCATGGCCCAGGCGATGGCGATCGCTGCGCACCAGGAGAGACCAGTCGCCCGGTGGCAGAGCCAGGCTAAACGCGCCAGTGGCAGGGTCTGTCCCGGTGCGAGCCGGCGTCCCGGATACCTCAACCGTGGCGACGATGGGTTGGCCGGTCGTCGCGTCGGTCACCCGGCCGAAGACCGCGCCGAGGGGTTGGAGCGTGGCCGTGAGGACCACGTGGGTTGGAATGCCCTCGCGCACTTCAACCCCGGTGGCGGTGGTAGGCTCGTAGCCAAAGGCTGTCGCTCGCAGGTCGTAGTGACCAGGGCGGAGTCCCACGGCAAACGTGCCAGCGGCGTCGCCGGTGATGGTGAGTACGGGGGAGGCTCCGTGCTCACCGATCTCGATGGTCGGTGTCGCCACAGGCGCAGCATCCACGCGGCGCACCTGCCCACGTAACTGACCGCTCTGCGTCACCTGGAGTGCAGCCGCGTAGGCATCCACGAGGCCCCAGCCACTCGTGTTGTTGGGTGCTTGCCCGAGCGGGCGGGCGGACCGGGTGAGAACGGTTTCAAGCCGGTCGAGGGTCAACGTGGGATCCGCCTGGAGGAGCAGCGCGGCGACACCAGCCACGTGTGGCGTGGCCATGCTGGTGCCTGATCCGCGGGCGTAGCCGCCGCCGGGATAGGCCGAGCGGATGTTGGTGCCGGGCGCGACCACTTCGGGCTTGACTTCGTGCCAGCTGCTGGGACCACGCGACGAAAAGGTCGCGATCCGGTTCTCCTCATCTACTGCACCGACGGCGAATGCTTCCGGGTAGCTCCCTGGGCTGTCGATTGTCTCGCCGTCAGGTCCGTTGTTGCCCGCCGCGAACACCGGGAAGATCCCGGCGGCGCGCAGTGCAGCCAGGTCAGGTCGAAAGACATCCAGTTCACCGTTCCGGCTCCCCCAGGAGTTACTGACGATGTCGGGAGCGAGCGCCGGGTCGCCCTCAGGAGCCAGGACCCACTGAAAAGCGTCATGAATCCAGCTCTCGTAGGTGAAACCGTTGTTGTTGAAGATCTTGACAGCGATCCACTTCGCCCCGGGGGCGACACCTACGCGGTCGCCCTGGCCGTCATCGCCGAGGATGGTCGCCAGGGTATGGGTCCCGTGACCGTTGAGGTCCACCGGATAGGTGTTGCTCTCGTTCGTCGAGACGTGCCAATTGCCGCGGTGTTGCGCCAGACCTTTGCCGGCATAGCCGCGGTAGCTGCGCATGAGTTGGGGGTGCTGCCAATCCACGCCGGTATCAAGGCTGGCAACAACCACGCCGCGCCCATCCAGGCCCAGCGCCGTCGCCGCCAGGGGCACATTGATCTGCGCCAGGTTCGGAGCCCAGCCCCCCTCCGGTGTGTCGCTGTCCTCGATCGTCGGCGGCTCCAGCCTGAACTCCTCGTCCGAGCGGAGTGCGGCGACGTCGGTTCGCGCGGCCAGGGCGAGCAGAAGGCTGGGCCGCGCCCGCAGCGCGATCATATTGCTGATCCAGAACGGTCGCACATTGCTCACTGTCCCTATCGCTTCGGCCACTGCCAGGTCGCGGCGCAAGGCCGCCTGGCTCTGACCGGCGCGAGCCTGGAGTTGCTGCGCCACTGTTGCGCGGCGCTCGCCGCGCGTGACGGATGGGGGCACCGTCAGCGCCGCTTGGGCATCATCCTCAGTGCGGACGACAATGATCGCGGAGATCGCGCGGTCGGGTGGGGCAGTCAGAAGCTGTTTGAGGAGCGCGGGGTTGATTTTGTGCCAGACCTCGTCGGGGGCCGTGGCGGACGACGGTGTCATGCTGAGGACTGGCGAGGTCGGAGCCGCACCGGTCCCCGTACCTGTGAGTGAGAGGCTGAAGACGAAGACCAGGCCCGTGGCCAACACGACAAGGAAAGGCAAACGTCGCATGGGGTTATCGCCTTTCTCGAGAGTCGGGGTCGAATGCCGAATCCGCTCGTGGGCGTCGACGGCACCCAGCGTTGCTCAGAACGATACGATGAATCGCCCCGCGTGAGATCAGTGACCGCGGCTGCCGGGAAGAGAGAGGGACCCCGCCAGATGGCTCTGCCACGCTCCTTGGAGAGGCCCCTCTTTCCGCACGCTCTTGTCCCGTGTAGAGCGCAGAAGTGTGGGCGAGGGTGGGACTGCCGCCCAACCGCCGGGCCGAGCAGGCGATGCTCACACCGGCTGGCCA
>DOUV01000487.1 GCA_003520455.1 Chloroflexota bacterium
GAAGCGGAGGCCGGTCTCGATCTCTGCCTTCTGAATCGCCACCGCCGGGAGCTTCTCCCGTTCGGGCCCTTCGTTGCCAAACGCGCCGAAGATGAAAAATCGGTCGAGGCCGACAAAACCGAGCTTGAGCCACGCACCGACCTCAATGTTGCCGGTCAGCAGCGCCAACACTACATCGGCGCGGGCCTGCAGGGAAGTGAGCAACTCGTGCACGCCAGGACAGGGCTCGGCGGGGCGGCCGTTGCTGGGCTGGGCCAACTCGCGGGCCAGGTGGCCGGCATAGCGGCGCCAGATCTCTGGCAGCATCGCATCGACCTCGGCATGGCTGTAACCATGAGCGCTCAGGGCCGCCCGCGCGATGAGCGGGTCCGTCATTCCGGCCATCTCCATCGTCTCGGCCTCACCCGCCGTGCCGAATACCTCCTCGTAGGTGCGCATCGCGGACCGGCGGCCCGCGCCGTGAGTGCGAATCAGGGTCCCATCAATGTCGAACAGGAGAAGACGCATCGAATCCTCGGAGTTAAAATGATGAACGCGGAACGGAGGGGTGATGTGTTCATCCTTCCGCGTGGGTACGGATCGCACGGAAGAGAACGGCGTAGCGCGCAATCTCGCGCCCGAGGCGCTGGATATGGCGCTCGGTGGCCGGATCAGGCCAGGGTCCGTCGGGCGGGATGGCGTCGGTGTTGGCGATCGAGACCTCAGCCGGAATCGCGAAGGCGCCCAGCCCGCGCGCCACCTGGCGCAGGTGGGTCAGCGCGCGGTGCCCCCCGGCAGTTCCGCCTCCGACCACGATGATCCCGATTGGTTTGTCGCGGACGTCCCGTGGTCGCAGCCAGTCAATCGCGTTCTTGACGACTCCGGCGATCCCGTTGTGATACTCTGGCGAGGCAAAGAGCAAACCATCGGCCCGCTGCGCGGCCTGGCGCAGACGTTGCGCGGCCGCGGGCGCCTCGAGGTCGTCATCGTAGAGTGGTAGTGGTTGCTCGTCGACCGTCCACTCAATCGTCTCACCACCGACCTCACGGACAGCAGCGAGTGTCTCGAGGAGTGCGCGGCGAGAGTACGAGAAGTATCGTAGCGAGCCGCCAAGGCCGAGAATTGTCACCGGGCTATCCACTTCCATTTCACCCATCTCATCCTGGAGCGCAGCACGAGGAACTGTTTCCTCATTCTCCTTTGTTACCTATAGGGTAGTCAAATTCACTGTCTTTGCACTTTCCCAGGCAGCTGGTTTCCGAGTGATCTTGGAAGCTCAGAGAGCGGCGAGATGGAGAGCCCGATGGCGCGCCGCTCACCGGGCGTTCCCCTGCGTTCCACGCTCGGCGAGCAGTTTCGCCACGCCCTTCGGGAGTTCTTACACCCAGCGTGCGAAGAGAGTGTCAATCCGCCAGAGCAAGAAATCGTTGTACTTCGGGCTGCACGACGAATACAGTGCGCGCATTGGCTGATGCAAGACGTGGCAGCTCATCCTGTCGATCAGCGTGAAGGAAAGTGAGGCCAGTCCCAGGGGGAGCGGCGGGTACTGCAACGCCAGATAGATCACAGGATTTGAAGAGAGCTCTCTTTGCGGCCACCCCAGACGTTTTTGCCCACACCTTGCCCGTTTCCACAAACACGGTGGACTGCACTACAATCTTGAAGCAATACCGAACGAGAGAACGATACACGAGAGGAGGAAAGAAGATGAACGATTTCCAACGCTATCTCGTCGAAGAGTACGTTGAGGACTACCAGGGCGGCCACTTGACGCGGCGTGAAGCCTTGCGCCACATCGCCGCGGTGACCGGCAATCTCGCAGTGGCCAATACGCTCCTGGCCACCTGTACCCCTCCAGCTCAATCGACCGCCACCCCGGCGGCGATGGCGACGAGCGTCCCCGCCGCCACGTCCACCGGCGCATCTTCCGCGACGACGGCTCCCACGGCGACGAATGCCTCTGGCACTGTCGCCCCCGACGACCCGGCCATCGAGGCCGGCATGGTCGAATTCCCCGGCGAGGGCGCCACGCTCATGGCCTCCCTGGCCCGACCCAAAGGCGACGGCTCCTCCCCCGTCGTGCTCGTGTGCCACGAAAACCGCGGCCTGACAGACCACATCAAAGACGTCGCCCGTCGCTTTGCCAAAGCCGGGTACGTCGCTCTTGCCGTGGACCTGCTCTCCCGCCAGGGAGGGACCGCCGCCATCACCGACCAGGCCCAAATTCCCGGCACGCTCGGAAACACCCCGCCCGAGCAGTTTGTCCAGGACTTCATCAGCGGCTGGCGCTACCTCCAGAGCCAATCTTTCGCGGCTGCCGACCGAGTCGGCATGGTCGGTTTCTGCTTCGGCGGCGGTGTGACCTGGCGCGTCGCGACAGCCATGCCCGAACTGCGGGCCGCCGTGCCCTTCTACGGACCCCACCCGCCGGTCGAGCAGGTCCCCAACATCCAGGCGGCCGTCCTCGCCATCTACGGCGAGCGCGACCAGCGGATTAACCAGGGCATTCCGGTCATTGAAGCCGCCATGGAGGCAAACAACAAGATCTACCAAAAAGTCATCTACCCCAACGCCGACCACGCCTTTTTCAACGATACAGGGCCACGTTATGATCCCGAAGCCGCCAGGGATGCGTGGCAACAAACGCTGGCCTGGCTCGCAAAGTACGTATAAAAGTCCGCAGCGGTGCGGGCGGCACTGCTGCCCGCACCACCTTTCCTCGTACCACCGCCTCCACACGACGCCACTCCTTGGGAACCTAAATCTTTTTCACATCGCCTCTTCACACTTCCTGAACAACTCTCGGCTATTATTCTGTTAGACCCAACAAGGGCCGGCATGCTGATCAGCATGAAAGACAACCACCATTTGAAAGGAGTTCATTCATTGAAACGCGTGACGAAGTTGTTGATTACCCTCGCAGGCATTGCCGCCGCGCTCGCCATCGCCCTCGGGGGCCGGGCAGCGTTGGCACAGGCGCCGGATCCAACGCAAACGCCCACGCCCCAGCAGAAAGCCCCGGGTGGGCTGCGGGGGTGGTTTGGCTTCGGCCTCCACGGTCCACACGGCGGGTTCGGCAATTATGACGAACTGCTTGCCCAGGCGCTTGGCATCACCGTTGACCAGTTGACCGCTGCCCAGGCAAAGGCCCGCAGCGCCGCCATCGACCAGGCAGTAGCCCAAGGGGCGATCACCCAAGAGCAGGCCGATCTCTTGAAGGCGCGGCTGGCTCTGCAGGAGTTCATTGACCAGAAGAAGATTCTGGCCGACGCCCTCGGCATGAGCGTCAACGAGCTGAATGCCGCGCTCGCTCAAGGTCAGCGGCTGCCGGAGATCATCACCGCGCGGGGGCTCGATCCTGCGACGGTGCGCGATGCGATCCAGAAGGGCTATCAGGACGCCGTCCAACAGGCGGTGAACCAGGGGGTGATCACCCAAGAACAAGCCGATCAACTTCAGAATGACTTGGGCTTCCACGGTTTTGGAGGTCGGCATGGCTTTGGGAGGCATGGCTTCCCCGGCTGGCGCGGCGGTGCCCCCACCCCGCGTGCCACTCCGACTCCGGGCAGCAGCGCCTGAGCTCATCTGAAGCATCTCGCGCAGGAGCGGGGGCGCAACTCTGGTTGCGTCCCCCTTCATGCTGATCAGGTGGCCAGATCTGAGCTTTGCCCGGGGACTGTTCGTCACACGCCTGCCTGATCAGGTACAATAGAGAAGAACTGGCGCCGGCGCGGCAAACGCCGGGCAGAGGACGTGGATCGCATGGCAAAGACTGTTTTGATGGTGGACGATCAGCCCTCCATCCGCAGGCTGGTCGAGATGTACCTGGTGCAGGAGGGTTTCCGGGTGGTGACGGCAACGAACGGGCGCGAGGCCCTGTTCCTGGCACGCCAGGAGAAGCCGGACCTCATCATCCTGGACCTGATGATGCCTGAAATGGATGGGTATGAGTTCATGCGCGCGCATCGCAAGGAGCGCGAGACGCCTGTCATCGTTCTGACGGCCAGGATCGAGGAGAACGATCGGGTGCTGGGCCTGGAATTGGGGGCGGATGATTACGTCATCAAGCCATTCAGCCCGCGTGAGTTGGCCGCGCGGGTGCGTGCGGTCTTGCGGCGCCTGGACAGGCAGCCCGGCGGGCTCGCGTTGCTGCGTGGAGGGGACATCGTGCTGGATCAAGAGACACGCCGCATCTCCGTGGGGGGGCACCAGGTGGACCTGACACCCACGGAGTTCGAGCTACTCGCGATTTTGATGCGCGAGCCGGGCCGGGCATTTTCGCGCTGGAAATTGCTCGAGCGGCTCCAGGGGGGCGCGGTCGAAGGGTACGAGCGCACAATCGATGTCCATATCCGCAACCTGCGCACCAAGATCGAGGCCGACCCCCGCCAGCCCCACTACATCGAGACCGTGTACGGGGTTGGCTACCGCTTTGCCGAGAGCTGAGGATCACAATGCGCTCGCTCGCCGGGAAGCTCACCCTCGCCTTCCTCTTCGTTGGCATCACCGGGGCGCTCCTCGTAGCACTGCTCGTCCGCTGGCAAACGGAGCGCCAGTTCGATCGCTTCCTGCAGGATCTGTATGGGGACGAGATCGCCAGACTGACCACACAGCTCGCGGCTTATTACCAACGCACGGGATCGTGGGACGGGATTAACGTTGTGGCCATTCGCGACGCGTCGATGCCTCATACTGATCGAATGCGCCCGTGGCAGCCGGTGACATTGGTGGACGCCGACGGAACGGTCGTCAGCGCCGGCCCCCACCGCACGGCCGGAGAACGGCTGGACCGGAACGACCTGCGCGGAGGCATTCCGGTCCAGGTCGAAGGGCGCACGGCCGGCTGGCTGCTCTTCGACCCCTTAGAGGGGCGAGCCAAGGGGCGACCCGGCTCACCTGAAGATAATTTCCTGACAAATGTCTGGAGTGCAGCGGTGTGGAGCGCGTTGGGGGCCGCCGGGCTCGCCCTGATCTTGGGGGCCTTGCTGGCCTACACCATCGCTCGTCCGGTACGTGACCTGACGGCCGCCACGCAGGCCGTCGCGCGGGGCGAACTGGGGCGGCAGGTCCGGGTTCGCGCACGGGACGAGATTAGCGAGCTTGGCAACTCCTTCAACCGGATGAGCGCCGATCTGGCGCGCGCCGCGGAACTGCGCCGCCAGATGACCGCCGACATCGCGCATGATTTGCGTACACCCCTGAGTGCGCTCCTGGGCTACACCGAGGCGCTGAGCGAGAGCAAAATTCTGGGATCACCAGAGGTCTACGGTATCATGCATCAGGAGGCACAGCACCTCCAGCGGCTGATCGACGACTTGCGCACGCTGTCGCTGGCGGATGCGGGAGAGCTTCGCCTCCACTGCGAACTGGTCCCACCACTGGCCTTGCTCGAGCGCGTCGCGCTGGCTCATGGGGCACTGGCTGGCGAGCAAGACATCACCGTGGAGGTTCGAGCAACAGAGGAACTCCCGGCTCTCCAGGTCGATCCGGAGCGGATGGCACAGGTACTGGGCAACCTCGTAAGCAATGCACTGCGGCACACGCCGGCGGGGGGGCGCATCACATTGACAGCAGAGCCCCGAGGCGAGAACGTTCTGCTCCGAGTGCGGGACTCGGGAAGAGGGATTCCAGAGGAGGACCTCCCGCACATCTGGGAACGATTCTACCGTGGCGACAAAGCGCGCTCACAGGAGGGATCGTCGGGGCTGGGTCTGGCAATCGCTCGCTCTCTCGTCGAGGCGCATAAGGGTACCATCTCGGTGGAGAGCCATCCCGGCCAGGGCGCAACGTTCACAATTGCGCTGCCGGTGGGGTCTTCTGGCCTCGCCTCAACATGAGAGTAAGGCCAACGTCCGCCCCTGGGGCCCTCATAATGCCGTTGCACGGAGGTCTCGGAAGACTTCGGAAGTCTGACGCCTTGACCGGCGCGCTGGCGGGCCGGACCGACCACGCACGTCCTGTTCTTGAGCGTGGCGTATCTCACTTTCTGTAAAAGTGGCGCGCACGCGCCACTTTTACAGAAAGATGAAGATCCTGTTGGCGAA
>DOUV01000259.1 GCA_003520455.1 Chloroflexota bacterium
TGAGCGGGGGCAGCGCCACCTTCTACAACAGCAGCCTCCTGGGGGAGGCGGTGGCGGCCACCGTGAGCGGGGGCAGCGCCACCTTCTACAACAGCTACGTCAAGGCGGAGGGAACCAACCAACCCGCGATCGACGTCACCAACAGTGCCGGCACGGCTAACGCCTACAACTCGGTGCTCATCGGCAACGGCACGGCGGCCGGCGCGGTGATGTGCGTCACGGGGACTACCGTCAGCGTCGGGCTGTCGGCGTCCAACCTCACGGCCATGGCCGAGGCCACCGACTGCACCAACGACGTCGGTACGCCCGGCAACGTCAACGACGCCCAGGTGAACTGATGCAGCGCGCGAGGCGCGATCAGGCGCTTGGGCCGGACCTGGCTCCAACACAACGCACCGCCAGGAGTCGCCTGGCGGTGCGGTATCACCGGTATAGCGATCTCTCACTGTAAAAATACCAGGCAGAGCCCCCTTGACACCTTCTCCATCAACGTCTATACTCGCGTCACGATCGTACAGCTATACGGGAGTGATGTGAATCTATGGCAGTCAAGGTGCGGACCAGCCTGAAGCTTGACAAGGAGGTCAAGACTGAGGCGCAAATCAAAGCCCTCCGCAGCGGAGTGACATTGCAAGAAGCGGTGGAGCGCTTGCTTCGCGAATGGGTCGAGGGCACCCTGGCCCTGCCGGCTCCGGCCGAGGATGCGCCCGTGCGGAGCGCCCGCGCGAACTAATCTGGGTACCTGACGAGCGAGGCCGCCGGGTCAGCGGGCTTTCTGTGAAAGAAGATCACTTGACCCGACGGCCCCTCCCGACCTGAGCGACCCGTCTCCCGGTCTGGCAACCTGCAGACAGGTCGCCCAACCTTCAACCGATAACAACTTCAAACAAAGCGAGAGACCGCCTTGCCGGCGGGCCTTCGTTCTAAGAACTGAAGACCCTTCGACAAGACGGCCCCTTGGGACTGGAGCGCCCGTATCGGTTGGCAGCCATGCCGGGCGATCCACGTTTGAGGGCCGACTGGCACCTTAGCAATCGAAGATCACCAGAGTGATAGTCGGCAAAGGCAGGGGGGACACGACTCGAACGTGCAACCTGCGGTTTTGGAGACCGCTGCTCTACCAATTGAGCTACCCCCCTGTGGGAGCTGACTTTCATAGTCTATACGCTTTGCTCGAAATGTCAAAAACAGTGACTGGTATTACGCAACCGGTCAAAGCCTCGACGATCAACGTTCGGCACGTTGCGGCGAGAACGCCGCGAATTCAGCCCGCATAGCGGAAGCCGGCCTCGGCCAGGGTGAGGGCTTGACCCTCGCGCTGGACGCCGGCTTCGATGACGACCCCAAGAACCAGGACATGGTCACCTGCCGGCAGCGTGCCAACCACATGGCATTCCAGCCAGCCCAGTGCTTCGTCGAGGATTGGGACTCCGGTTTCGGGGCCGGGGTGGGTCGCGATACCGGCCATTTTGTCGGGCCGCTTGGCAGAGGAGCGCCCGAGCTGGCCGGCCAGTTCGCGTTGGCCGCTTGCCAGCACGTTGACGCCGAATACTTGCGTCTGCTCCGTGAGGGCGAGCGTTTGCGACTCGCGTTCCATCGCCACGGCTACCATGGGTGGTTCGAAGGCAGCCTGCGTTACCCAGTTGGCCACCATGCCGTGCGGTTTATCACCGTCATTCACGGTGATGGCGTAGAGCCCGTAAGAAAAACTCCGCAAAACCTGTTTCTTGGCGTTCTGATCCATCGTGTATTCCTCCGCTTTACTCAACGATGTCAATCAGCCACTGGCTCGTCGCGAGCAGATTTGGATACTCGGCAACGTTGTCCAAAAAGAGGGTAAGCCACCGTCGGCGGCCTGTCAAGCACGGGCGGCCCGAGGGTGCATCCAAGATCTGTAAGTGACATTGCGAGGGGGTGGCGGTAAGCTCCAAGGCACCGGTCGATCAGCCAGGGAGGGGGACGATGGAGAGCTTGTCACGTCTGGGGATGGAGTTTGGGCAGCATGTCCAGCAGGTGACGGCTGAGTTGCTGCTGCGGGTGGTCCAGCCCGATAGTCTCAGCGAGATAGAGGGCGGGATTCGGGAGGCGATGCTCAAACTGGGTCACTTTGTGCTGACCAGTTGGCTGGCACTGCAAAACGAGCGCTCCCCAGCTGAGCGCATCGCCTGCGAGTGTGGGCCGCGTGCGCGCTCCCAGGCCATGTGGGAAGGGGTACTCTATATGATCGTCCGGCGCGTGGTGTATCGATAGGCCTACTATCTCTGTGAATCCTGCCACCGCGGGCGCTATCCGCTCGATGAGCGGTTGGGCCTGCGGCCCGGAGAACTGAGTGCTGAACTGGAACACCTCACCGCGCTGACCGGGGTGCACTTACCCTTTGGGCAAAGCAGCCAGGTGTTTGAGCAGTTGGCCCTGGTGCGGGCCAGTCCGCAGAGGATTGACAAAACGACCCAGGCGATGGGGCGGGAAATGGCCGCCGTCGAGGCCGAATGGATCACTGACAGCCACGCCGAGCCGTACTTGCAGCCGGTGGAACGACACGGCGGTGCCCCGCGGCGACGGTCCGGAACCGTGGATGCGACCAAAGTCCACCCCAGTCAAGCACGGGATGCCAGCGATGAAGGTTGGCGAGACCTCAAGATCGGTGGTTGGTTTGAGACCACCGCCCGCCCACCGACGAGTCCAGAGGACGTGTGGGAGATTGAGGCCCACCACATCACCTCGGACTGCGACATCGTGGAGGCCGAGCGTTTCGGCGACCTCCTCTGGGCCATGGGTGTCCACCGGCGGGCCCATCTGGCCGACGAACTCATCTTTGGCGCTGATGGGGCCGAGTGGATTGGGAAGTTGGTCGAGTTCCACTTTCCGCAGGCGATCCAGAGTGTCGATTGGTTCCATGCCGCCGACTATCTCCCGCCGGTGGCGGCACTCGCCGGGATGAGCGCGCTGGCCCGGCAGGCGTGGCTGCAGCACGCCCGTGAGAACCTCTGGGAAGGGCGACTCGATGCCCTGATCGCCGCCTGTCAGGCGCTCGTCACGACGGGTGGCACGGAGGACGCTGCTCAGAAGACGCCCACCTCCTTCAGCAACAACCGCCAGCGCCTGAACTCCCCTGACTACCGCGCCAAGGGCTATTAGATTGGCTCCGGGACCATTGAAAGTGGCTACAAACAGATTGGCACCCAGCGCCTCAAAGTCCCGGGCGCCACTTGGGATCTCGATGGCGCTCGCCGGGTCGCCAAAGCCCGCGCCGCCCTCCTCAGTGACCAATGGGAGTTGCTTGCCAGACGGCGCACCCGCTTGGCCCCCGCCGTCTAACAGCTTACAGATCTTGGATGCACCCCGGCCCGAAATAGGGGTCTTCCGTTCGGCGTGGCCGCCAGAGCGCCGGTCAGGTCGTCGCGAGGGAGCGACTTGACAATAAGGCAGGAGCGTGGTCTGCCTGGGGATCGAGCACGACCAGAAGGCAGACCATGCAACCGGGATATTGGAATCCGCCGAGGGAGTTGTCGGTGCTGGAAGAACGGATCGTCAAGCGGATCAAGCGCGCGAAGTTGTTCGTGTTTCTGCGCGAGTATCGGCACGAGCTGTTCGACGAGGCGTTTCAAGCGGAACTGGCCCGCGGCGACCAGGCGAGTGCGCTCGGGCAGCCACCGGTGTCGCCGGCGCACCTGGCGCTGGCGACGATCCTGTAAGCCTATACCGGGGTCTCGGATGACGAGGTCATCGAGGCGCTGGTGATGGATCGGCGCTGGCAACTGGTCTTGGACTGCCTGGATTGTGAGAAGGCCCCCTTCAGTAAAGGGACCTTG
>DOUV01000678.1:0-2376 GCA_003520455.1 Chloroflexota bacterium
TGGGCGTCCCCCGCAGGGGAGAAAAGCCCAGGGCTTTCTCTCGCGAGGTCCTATAACCACCGGGCAGGCCCGCGCGGATCGCGTCCGCTGCCGGATCAACCTCAAGCCGGGGCCCACCGGCAACCAGGTGCGTGGCGGCGACGCGCCGGCGCCATCGCCGCCGAGCGCATCCTTGAAGATTCCAATGTCAGGACGGTGGAGACTGGCGGCCGCCGACTGGAGATGGACGGCCGGTTCACAGGTGGAAGAGAGGCCCGGGAACCGCAATCTCTTATCTCCAATGTCCCAACCCAACAACGACCAGGAGGAACCCTATGAAACTTGGACTCTTGACGGCCGCGTTTCCCGGCCAGACCATCGAGCAGGTAGCCCCCTGGGCCGCCATGAACGGCTTCGAGATGCTCGAGCTGGCCTGCTGGCCGGTTGGGGCGGGCGCCGATCGTCGCTACGCCGGCGTCGCGACGATCGATGTGGAGGGCCTCACACCCGCGCGCGTGGACGAGATTCACCGCCTGCTGGAACGGCACAGCCTCCAGATCTCGTCCCTCGCCTACTACTCCAACCCCCTGGCAGCCGACTCCACCGAGCGCGAGCAGGCCATCACCCATCTCAAGAAGGTCATCGTTGGCGCCCAGACCCTCGGCGTCCCCATGGCCGGCACCTTCATCGGGCGCGATCCTGGCCGGAACCTGGAGGCGAACCTGGAAGAGTTCGAACGTGTCTGGCCGGCGATCGTCCGCTTCGCCAGCGATCACAACGTCAAGATCGCGATCGAGAACTGCCCGATGATCTTCAGCAACGATGAGTGGCCCGGCGGCAAGAACCTGGCCTACGCGCCCTCGATCTGGCGCCACATGTTCGATGTGATCCCCGATGAGAACTTCGGCCTCAACCTCGATCCCTCGCACCTCATCTGGTTGATGATCGACTATGTCCGCGTCGTGCACGACTTCAAAGAGCGGATTCTCCACGTCCACGCCAAAGACCTGGAGATTGACCGCGAGAAGCTCTATCAGGATGGCGTCTTGAGTCTAGGCTTCCGCTGGGCAGTTCCGCGGCTTCCCGGCCTGGGCGAAGTTCAGTGGGATCGCTTCATCAGTGCGCTCTACCGTGTGGGCTACGACTACGTCGTCAGCATCGAGCACGAAGACCGCGCCTTCGAGGGCCGCGACGAACTGGTCAAGCGCGGCTTCCTGCTGTCGCGCAACGTTCTGAAACCGCTGCTGGTGTAGAACACGGGTGACGGCGCGTTCAGGTTCGTAGGGGCGCACGGCCGTGCGCCCCTACTTCCGACCGCTCAAGCGGTTCCTCCGCACCATGCTCCCACCCGCGCCACGACGCCTTGACCATTGTTCTCGCCGGTCCCACGCCAGGCGTCCTCTCCCACCAACCAGCGCGTTGGCTGAGCAGCCGGCGTGACACCGGGTCTCACGGACGCGCACCCGCGATGGAAACCGAAAAGTGGGAGTCAGGACGCGACGAGTGGGTCGACCGGGGGGCCGGAATGGGGGAGCCGCATGCCGCCACCGGTCGCCGGCCGCGAGTGGCACAGCGCTTGCCCGCGCCTACTCACCGATCCAGCGATAGCCCACACCTCGCTCGGTGAGAATGTATTTGGGGAAGTCGGAGTTATCCCCCAGTTTTGCGCGCAGGCGCCGGATCGTCACCATGACCTCGCGGCTCCCATGCGGGAGCTTGTCCTCCCACACCGTTGAGACGAGCTCGTCGTAGGACACTGTCTCGCCACTGTGGCTCATCAGACAGTGGATCAGCCGCCACTCCAGGTGGGTCAGTGGGATGACTTCGCCCCCGCGGAGCGCTACCTGGCGCAGGGGGTCCAGGCGAATGGCCCTGGCGCTCGGCGTTGTCTCGGGCTCGGGGCCGGGTCGCGGGAGCGAACTGCGGCGCAGAATCCCGCGCACCCGCAAGATGAGCTCGCGAGGGTCGAAAGGCTTGGTCATGTAGTCGTCGCCGCCGAGATGCAATCCTTTGACCTTATCGGTGACCTGATCGCGGGCGGAGAGAAAAATAATCGGAACGGCGTAATGGCGGCGCAAGCGGCGGCAGAGCTCGTAGCCGTCTAACCCGGGCATCATCACGTCGAGGATCATCAAGTCGATCCGCTCGCGCTCAACCAGCCGGAGCGCTTCGGGGCCGTTGTCAACCGTGAAGACATCGTACTCTTCCTCGGTGGCGAGGACGTTTTGAACCATCGCCAACAACTGGTGATCGTCGTCAACGATGAGAATCTGCGCCATAGTCAGGCTACCGCTCCGATGTTATCAGGGAAAATTTGTAACAATACTGTAACCTTACCTGTCACCTTCTGTCAAGCCCCCCGTGCGTACTGAATCCTGGTGGCGAATTGGTGCGAGT
>DOUV01000678.1:2466-2838 GCA_003520455.1 Chloroflexota bacterium
GACGATTTCGCCAACAGGATCGTACTGAAATGGGAGACCCTATCGAAGTGCGCCGCACCCGGATCGCCTGGAAGCGTGGACGCCAGGGTATCCGGCGCGCTGCGGCACTCCCGAAGCCCTCGAGAAAGCACGTCGCACCACAGCCTTGCCTTACTCGCGACGCCGGCGTGCCTCTTTGGCCTGGCGGAGCCGGCTGAGGGTGTCGCTCTCGACATCGACTGCCGGTTCTTCGCCGGGAGCAATTGCTCCCTCCTGGCTTCGGGCTCTTTGGCTCCGCTGCGCCTCGCTTGCCTCCTCCCCGGCCCCCTGGCCCTCAGCCTTCGCCCCCCGGCCCCTGGCGCGGCGTTCCACCCGCCGCTTGGCCTCGAAGAG
>DOUV01001017.1 GCA_003520455.1 Chloroflexota bacterium
GCGCACGGCCGTGCGCCCCTCCTCCGAACCACGTTCTCACCCGCGCAACGACGACGTGACCGATGTTCTAGACGATAGTTGCTACGGTAAGGAGCTTGGAGGCTCTGTCCATGAGTCGAACCGCCATCGAGACTCTCGCGTGGTTCCTTGAAGATGCTTTCGAGGGAGATCCTAACCAATCCCGCGAACCCTAGCCACTCCGCTTGGGGCGTTACACATAGGGATAAGCCGGCGGCAAGCATCAACAGGAAGAGTAAACCGTGGCCTTGAAGAAATCCCACCTCTATAGCTCGCTTTGGAGTAGCTGCGATGAACTGCGCGGCGGCATGGACGCCGCGCAGTACAAGGACTACGTCCTCACGCTGCTGTTCATGAAGTATGTCTCGGACAAGTACGCCGGCAAGCCCGACGCGATCATCGAGGTGCCGGAAGGCGGCAGCTTCGCGGACATGGTCAGGCTCAAGGGCGACAAGGAGATCGGGGATAAGATCAACAAAACTGAAGTTCCTATGAAACCAGGAGTTTTTCGTACTCCGGGTCGAGTTCGAATTTGGGCCAGAGGCGTGTGATGAGGGCCTCTGGGTCGAGGTTGATCCGCGCAATGAAGGCTTTGCAGGCATCGAACAAGGCGCGCATGGTGGGGGAGGCGTGATGCTGAGTGACGTCTTCACGCCTCCATTTCCAGAGGCCCTCAATGGGATTGAGGTCGGGGCTGTAGCCGGGAAGCGGGACCAGGTCGATGCCAAGTTCAGCCGCCGTGGCTTGGGCGATCGCGGCGCGATGGCAGGGGGCTCCATCCCAAATGATGACGATGCGACGGGTGGTGGGGCCGATCCACTCGACCAGGCGGCGCAGGAACTGAGCGGTATGCTCAGCGTTACAGGCGCCTTCATTCCAGATGAAGCAACGCCCGTGGGTGAAGTCATAGGCGCCATACCAGTTGATGCGGTCGGCCAAGGAGGCACAGGCGCTCAGCCGATAGGCCACGCGACCCCGCTCGGCCCAGCTGGAGCCCAGGTCGAGATCGCGGTGGAAGTGGGCTTCGTCCAGGGAGATCAGGATGAGTTCTCCTTGACACATTTGCTCCCAGCGGTGCTCAAAGCTCTCGATGGAGGCCCTTCGCTTGGCGCGCGAGGCCTTCTTGAGCACTTGCTTGCACTTCTTCCAACTCAAGCCAGCGGCTTTGACCAGGCGGCGCAGAGTGCTGCGACTGATGCGTCGCTGGAAGGAGTCCTCGATCCACAGGGCGAGTTTCTTGAGCGTCCAGCCGTAGCCCGGCAAGCCCACCGCGATCGGCTCACGCGCGCACACCGCGGCTTTCACTTCAGCGACCTGTTCCGGCGCAAAAAGGGGGGGCGACCACCCGTGCGCCGGGAGTGCAGCGCGTCAGGACCATGCTCATTATAGCTATGCACCCAATCCAGCACGGTATCCAGATTTCGCCCGATTTCGCGCGCCCACGCCGTGGCGTTGGTCTGCTGGCTCCCGATCATATCCAGCGCTTGAAAGCGCTCGCGCGTCCGCCGGTGCTCCGCCTCCAACGACAAGCGCCGCAGGTCCGCCAACTCCTGGCCCCACTTGGCTGTCTCCGGTCGTACCATCGCCTGCTCTTCCTCCCCCGGCTCGGCACCTGTTGCCTGCCGTCTCGGGAGATCATACCCTCTTGCCCTGAAATTCGGAATCTCTATGGAACTTCAGTTAAGATTATCGGCAAGCTGGCCAAGGAGAATGGTCTCGATTTTCTGCTGCCTGGACAATCGGCCGACTTCAACGACGAGACCAGGCTCGGGCGCGGCAAGGAGATGCAGGACCGCCTCTCGAAGCTCGTGGCAATCTTCGACGCGCTGGACTTCCGCGCAAATCGCGCCGAGGGCGACGATCTGCTCGGCGACGCGTACGAATACCTGATGCGGCACTTCGCCACCGAGTCGGGCAAGAGCAAGGGCCAGTTCTACACCCCCGCCGAGGTCTCCCGCATCATGGCCAAAGTCGTCGGCATCGGGCCCGACACCCGCCAGGATCAGACCATCTACGATCCCACCTGTGGTGCGCCACGAAGCACTGTTTGACAATACCCGAACGGTCAAGAGAAAGGAGGCAGAACACAACCAGTAGGGACGGCCGCGCGCCTCAGCGCTGCCGAGGCTGATCCGGCAGGCGAGGGACAAGGAGCACGAACTCGTCTGAAGCCCGGAGAACACGCGGGACGGGGCGGCACTCCATTACGACCCCAGGACCGCAAGCCTAAGCCGGTCCATGGTTACGCAAGAAACCACCGTCAGACGCGCCCAGAGGGTCAACATCCTGCTAACCGATGGAGATGGGATGGAAGTCACCGGATAAAGTGCCTTTCGCATGGGGGCGCTGAAAAACCTCAGACCACGAGGTGAACCGACAATGGCTTCAGAGGAACAAGCCAGCGGCCAGTGACGACGATGCCAGGCGGCATCGGACGGGCGTACAGGTGGAACCTACCGACCGGCGCAGAGTGTCAACCAGTGAACGTGGGAGGCCCGACCGCTCGCCCAGCTAGGGCTAGCTCAGCTGCGAGTGATGAGTCGGAAGGGCGTCGGAGCGGCCATAGTAGTCACCTGACCAAAGCCCGTCAGGCGACGAAGGGCCGCAGGGATTGGAGAGAAGCTTGAGCGTGCGGACCCCCAACCGGGAGCATTCTGGATACGTATGAATGATCTCCGCAAGACGCAACAAAGTTTCGCCCGCAAAGCGCAGGCGCACCCGGAGCACCGGTTTGGCGACCTGTATCATTTGGTCTGTCGGGAAGAATGGCTGACAACGGCCCTCCAGGCCGTCCTGCGGAACACAGGCAGCCGCAGCGCGGGGATAGACGGTATGAGCCGAAAAGACCTCGCCGATGAGAGCGCACAGACACGGTTCGTCGCCGACCTTCGGGATGAACTGAAAACGGGACACTACCACCCTGCCCCGGTGCGCCGACAATGGATCCCAAAAGCCAACGGAAAACAACGGCCCCTCGGCATTCCAACCCTCAAAGACCGGGTTGTTCAGATGACCGTGAAGATGGTGCTGGAACCGATCTGGGAAAGTGACTTCTTGGACTGCTCGCACGGCTTTCGGCCAGGGCATCGGACGATGGATTGCATCGGCACCTGCCGAAGTCGCATCACCACGCAGAACAAGTACTTCTGGATTATCGAAGGTGACATCACGGGCTGCTTCGATCACGTGCAACACGCAATCTTGCTCAAGCTCATCAGGCAGCGGATACGCGATGCGCGCATTCTCGGCCTCGTGGAAGCGCAGGTGACGGCGGGCCTGATGGAAGGCGGACTCTTCCGCCACACGCCGGAAGGCACCCCACAGGGCGGCATTCTCTCGCCGCTCCTGGCCAACATCTACCTGCATGAGTTTGACCGTTGGTGGTGGGAACGCTACGGGAGCCTGACGCCTGCCGAAAAAGCCAGACGACGCCGTATGGGAATAGGCAACTGGATCCTGACGCGCTATGCCGATGACGTGCGCCACTT
>DOUV01001018.1 GCA_003520455.1 Chloroflexota bacterium
ATGGTCGGCGCGATCCTGCAGCGGGATTACACCGCCCTGCAGTCCATCATGGTCATCTACACCGCTTTTGTCGTCGTCATCAACCTGGGGGCCGACCTGCTCTACGGGCTGGCCGATCCCAGAGTGAGACACTAGAGCGCCGGTCAAGGCATCGCCGAGTAGGGGCGCACGGCCGTGCGCCCCGACAACGCGCTTGCGCCCGCTCACGCGGTTCCTGCGAACCATGGTTCCACTCGTGCAACGACGACGTGACCGATGTTCTCGCGCGCCGGTCAAGGGTCCGACTTTCGAAGTCTCGGCAGACTTCGGACGTCTCCGATCACGCGCCTCCGGCGACGTCTTGACCGCTGTTCCAGCCAGACTTGGACCGTATGGGAACTCGGGAGAACGCTACTCCACTGTCGACAGGCCGAGACGGCCGGACGAAATGCCGGGGGCGGGAGACCGGAGCATGACGAATAGTCAGGTCAGATACCGCTATGACGAACTGACGTGGCCGGAGATGCGCGCGGCGATTGCCGCTCGGCGGGCCGTCCTGCTTCCTTTCGGAGCGGTCGAGGATCACGGCTATCACCTGCCGCTGAACACCGACAACGTGATCGTCGAAGCCATCTGCCACGCGGCGGCCCGGCGCTCGCCGGAAGACGTGCTGGTCATGCCTGCCGTCTCCTACGGCCTGGACGAGCACCATATGGATTTCCCGGGCACTGTCTCCGTCGCGCCGGATCACCTGGTCAACTACGTGGCCGACGTGGCCATCAGCGTCGCCCGTCACGGCTTCACCCACATCCTGATCGTCAACGGGCACGGATCGAACCGGCCGGTCGCCGATTTGGCCGCGCGCAAGACGGTGCTGGCGACGGGCGCAATCTGCGCCGCGATCGCCCCGAACGCGGCGGTGAACAAGACTCTGTCCGAGCCGGCGCTCAGCCGGGGCCGGCGATCCGCCCCCGGCGGTATCGCCCACGCCTGTGAGTACGAGACCGCGATGATGCTTTATCTGCGGCCGGATCTGGTGCAGATGGACAAGGCCGTCAAGGAAATCGGGCAGCTCAAGCTGAAATACTTCAATTGGGACTACCCCGAGCCTAGCGCAATCACCTGGAATGACTGGTGGTCGCGTATGTCGGAGTCGGGCGTGTGCGGCGATCCAACCGTCGCCACAGCCGAGTTTGGCCAACAACTCTTCGAGGCCACTGTCGAACGGCTCATCGAGCTGGTGCGGGAATTTCGCACCATCCCGGTGCGAGAGCGGGTGGACCATCACTGAAAGGCGGGGGAAGTCAGAGGCACTCAAGGTCGACAGAATGATCAGGTGTTTGCCTTCCAACGCCAGACCGTGGTTGAAACCTCACCCCCGAGGGCAAGTGCTCATGGATAGCCGGACAGTCCGTCGTGTTCCAGGGAGTGGTGACGTTCCTGAGAACAGCGTTGAAGTCACCCTTCCGAGCAATGGAAAGGCCATGCCTCGCCTCACCAGCCAGCGCCGGAGGATGCTGAGAACCTTCTTGCGCAACCGCGCTGCCGTGGTCGGGCTCATTCTGGTGATCCTCATCGTGGTTCTATCGGCGGCGGCTCCACTTGTTGCACCCCATGACCCGCTCGAACAGAGTGCCAGGGTCCGGCTCCAGCCGCCGGATAGCACTCACCTTCTCGGGTACGATACATTCGGGCGCGACGTCCTCTCCCGTGTGATCTACGCGGGTCAGGTCTCGCTCGTGGTGGGTCTGTTTTCGGTGCTGTTGGGCGGCAGCGTCGGCACGGCTATGGGGTTGGTGGCCGGCTACAGTGGGGGCCGCCTCGAGCACCTGATCATGCGCAGTGTGGACATCCTGATGGCCTTCCCGAGCTTGCTGCTCGGGCTGACCGTGTTGGCTGTGCTCGGCCCGGGACTCTTCAAGATGATCCTGGCGATCGGCCTGATGCTCTCCCCGGCCTTCGCCAGGGTGGTGCACGGCGCGGCGCTCGCCCTCAAGCGGCAAGAGTTCGTGGAGGCCGCCCGTTGCGTCGGCGCCGGCAGACTCAGAATTCTGCGCCTTCACATCCTGCCCAACGTTCTGGGCGAGATCATCGTGCTCGCCAGCCTCTGGACCGCCTCCGCCATCCGCGTCGAGGCCAACCTGAGCTTCATCGGGCTGGGTGTCTCCCCGCCCACACCGACCTGGGGAAACATGATCCGGGACGGGGCACCCAACCTGATCAACGCCCCCTGGCTCTCCGTTTTTCCGGGACTGGCCATTCTGATCACCGTTCTGGCGTTCAACCTGCTGGGCGATGGCCTGCGCGACGTGTTCGATCCCCGGCTCCAGGATTAGCGCGAGCCCCGTTCCCGCGGAAGCATCTATGGTCGCCACAAGCCAGTTGGTCTCTTGCATTTGCCAGCTTCCCCCCGCAGGTTGCCTGATCGGGGGCGGCGGCTATCGACCCGCTGCGTCCTGGACCGGATCGGCGACGCTCGCCCGCCCGTCATCCGCCTCAGCACACATTTCACCCCTGATCGATGTGAGGCCAGTCACGCCAACGTTATCAGCGCCCGCCGATTCGGTCGGTTTCTTGCCATCGACGGCCCGTCGCCGCAAGGCACCGCTGCCACGAACCGCTAGCAGTGGACAGGTGACAGCGAGACCGTGCGGAAGCAGCCAGAGGCGCGGTGAAGGATCGAGCGAGAGTACATGGCATACAAGGTGAGTATTGGCCTGCCGCGAATCCACGCGGAGGCCGGAGAACGGCGCGATTTTCTCCCTGAGTTTGTCGCCGGATTGGGAGAACTCGGTGCTGATGCCCTTTTAGAGCATGGCTACGGTTCGGGCATGGCGTTGAGCGAGGAGGAGTACCGCCGGGTTGCTCCCTCCGCCCGCTTCGCCTCCCACGAGGAGGTGTATCAACAGGACGCCGTGCTCGTGCTGCGTTGCCCCAGCGATGACCACCTGCGCCGTTTGCGTCCCGGCGCCTGCCTGATCGCCATGCTGCACTACCCCACTCGTCCTCAGCGGGTGGCATTCCTGCGCTCGCTGGGCGTTGAGGCCATCTCGCTCGACGGGCTGCGGGACGAACAGGGCCGGCGGCTGGTAGAAAACCTCCGCGCCGTTGCATGGAACGGGGTCGAGGTCGCCTTTCAGGTGCTCCGCACCCAGTACCCGCTACCGGGATTTGAGAGCCCGGAGCGCCGGCCGATCCAGGCGACCTTACTGGGGGCCGGCGCCCTGGGCACGCACGTCGTGCCGGCAGCCACTCGCTACGGCGACCAGGCGGTGTGGAAGCGGATGGCATCTGCGGGCATTCCCGGCGTCCAACTCACCGTGGTCGATTACGATGTGACCCGCGTTCGAGACGCCATGCTGGAGATCCTGGCACGCACCGACCTCCTCATCGACGCCACTCAACGGCCGGATGCCAGCCAGGCGGTGATTCCCAACGAATGGATCGGCCCCATGCCACAACACGCCGTGTTGCTCGATCTGGCCGCCGATCCCTACAACTGCAGCAGCGAGCCGCGCACGGTGAAAGCGATCGAGGGCGTGCCCCACGGCAACCTGGATCAGTACATCTTCGCTCCCGACGACCCGGCCTTCGATGCCATTCCGGCCTGGATCGATACGACCCACCGCCGCACCTCGGTCTCGTGCTACTCGTGGCCCGGCATCCACCCGCGGGCGTGCATGCAACGCTACGGTCGCCAGATCCTACCGGTTTTCCGCACGTTGATCGAAAGTGGGGGTGTCCGGTACATCGATCCGGGCGGCGACGATTGCCACCGGGCCATCGCCGGCGCGCTGCTGTCGCGCTGGCCGCACCCACCCGATGGTGACGTCGTTGCGAAACTCTCTTCGTAATACGTGATGCGTCATGCGTGGCTGCCCTCCCTCACGCATCACGTATCACGTAACAGGTCTCAGGCATCACGCTGCTTCTCCAGACAACCGATCCAGCCTCGGAAAGAACCCTGTCATTTTGCACGAGGAGACCGAAACCATGACTCATCGAGGGGCCGCCCCCGACTCTCCGCGCGGCCACACTGTCACGATCACGGTGGATGGTGCGCCCCTGCTCGCCCTCGCCGGCCAGACAATCG
>DOUV01001019.1 GCA_003520455.1 Chloroflexota bacterium
TGTCGCGACGCCTGAGAGCGGCGAGTGGTCGGTGGAGATTCGTGGCCGGGGCGCCTATCTTCTGGTCGTCCGCCTGGAGAGCCGGCTGGACCTGAGCTTGCAGGGACTCTCTGCGGACGGTGATCTGACCGGTGCGCGGCTGAGTGCGACCGTGCCGGGTGGCCAGGCGCGGGTCAGTGCCCTGGCGCTGCCGGCGATCCCCGGTCAGGCCCAGCCGGCTGCCATTGCTGCGGGGGTGCCGTTCCACCAGCGTGGCCCCCTCGCCGAGGCGCCAGCCTCCCTCCCGACCTCCGAGATCGTGAACCTGGCGGTCACCATCACGGGCACAACAGCGGATGGCTCGCCTTTCGAGCGCAACCTCGCCACCTCCATCTTCACGGGTAGCAGCCACTCTCCTGTTGGGCCGCGGGTGAGGATCTATCTGCCGCTTCTCCCGACCTTGGGAGACAGCAAGAGATGAGCCACGCCTGGATTGACATTTGGAGAACAGCTACAGCCGGTGGAGACGGCACGGTGGGCAAAAAGTGAGCAGTTTTTGATCTGGACATGACCGGCTGATTTTGCGTAGACTACAACTACCGCGCACGAGTAGGGTCTCTCTTTGCATTGGACCAACCAGGATACGCGCTGCTGCAAGCCCGAGGAGCAGCGGGCTCGAGCGGTTTGACGGCGCATTGACAGATCCTGGGAAACGGGAGGGAAATCGATGGCCGTGAGTAGCCCCGCGTTGAGTAGGCAAGCAGACGAAGCGCCACCATTGATGCTTGGAGGGTACGCCGCACTGGCCGAGAGCGCGTGGATGGGGGCCGCCCAGGCCTCGGAGGTGTTGGAGCCGCTGCGGGTCGCCGGGTCGCGCTGGCGAGGGACGGTCTCGGGCCTGCCGCGCGTCCGGCTGGAGGGATTGCTGACGCGCGAACTCAGCATCACCGAGGCGAGCGTCGTTCTGATGGCCTCGTTTTTCTTCTCCGCGATGCTCGGCGCGGTCCGGCAAGTGCTGTTCAATGCCCAGTTCGGGGCGGGGTGGGAGGCCAGCGCCTACTACGCCGCCTTCCGCCTGCCGGATACCCTCTTCAGCCTGATCGCCGGTGGCGCCCTTTCGAGCGCGATGATCCCCGTTCTCCTGAGCACCGCCCAAGAGAAGGGCAAGGCTGCCGAGTGGCGGCTGACGAGCCTGGTCCTCTCGACCCTGCTCGCCGTCTTCGCAGTGGTGGTCTTCGTCGGCGAGCTCTTTACGCCGGCCTTCGTCACCAGCGTGCTCGCTCCGGGCTTTGACGCCCAAACCAGCCAGTTGACCGTCACACTGACCCGGATCATGCTGGTGCAACCGCTGATTCTGGCCGTCGGGAGCGTCGCCACGGCCGTTCTCAACAGCCGCAACCAGTTTCTGCTGACGGCGCTCTCGGTGGTGAGCCACAACGTTGCCCTGATCATCGGCATCATTGCGGCGCGATTCTTCCCCGGGCTCGGGATCTTCGGACCCACGCTCGGGGTCATCGGCGGCGCAGTGCTCCAGATCGCGATCCTCCTTCCAGGGCTGTTCGAGCGTGGATTCAGCTACCGCCCCACCCTGGAGTTCGCCGACCGGCGGCTGCGCGAAGTGATTCGGTTGCTGATCCCCAATGGTCTCTCGGTGGGGGTCGGCTACGCCGGCTTCATCCTCGATACGGCCTTTGCCTCGAAGGCACCGGAAGCTGCGGGGCTACCGGCCATCATCAACGCCTGGCTGCTGGTCGGACTCCCGATCGCGCTCCTCGGGCAAGCGGTCGGGCAGTCGGCCTTTCCGCGGTTGGCGGCGCACGCCGCGGCGCTGGAATGGTCCCGGATGCGATCAACATTGCTGCGATCTCTCGCCGCCGTGATTACACTGGCGGTCCCCGCCGTGCTGGCCCTGATCTTTCTCGGCCGTTTCACCATCCACATCCTCTTCGAGCACGGAAAATTCGACGCCGCCGCCGGGAGCCTGACCTACACCGTGCTCGTCGCCTACGCGGTCGCGCTCCCGGCGTACGTCGGTACTGAAGTCATCACCCGCGGGTTGATCGCGCTCCGCGACACGCGCACGCCCCTGATCACCAACAGCGCCCAACTGGCCGGGCGCGCTGCGATTCTCACGTTGCTGATCGCTCAGATGGGGATCCTCACCGTTCCGATCGCCTTCGCCGTGACGGCCTCGTTGGAGACGGTCGCACTCGGGACGGTGCTGATGCTCAAGATGCAGCATCACGTGCGGGCGAGCGCCGCCCTGGCGGCCTGATATTCGCGGCCGGCTGGCAGCCGAGTGGGAGGCCAGTCCCACTTCCGGTCGGTTTCGGCGACCTCCTGAGTGAGAGTGAGATGGAATGAATACGAGGGCGCTGGTTCACCCCCAGCGCCCTCGTGTTGGCTTCACTCCACGAAGATCGCGCCCTACTTCGAGAGTTGCCCCCGCACAGCACCTCCTGGAAAGTCTGCATTGTGGACGTTGGCGTAGTAGTCCGAGGGATTCTGGCGGATTGCCTTGATCAGGTCAGGATCCACACCGGTCACGCAGCCGCTTGAGGTGCCGCTGGCATCCGGCGGGGTGAGTGGGACAACGACGGGGCCAGCAATGCCCGCGGGGGCAGCATGGATGTGGGCACCCGTGGCGGGCAGCAAGATACCGGAGACCGTAATCTCGAAGCAGACCTCGCCCTGGCCCTGGTTGAGTGTGATGGTCGCCGTGCCGCTCCCATCCAGGTCACCGGGGCCGGGTACCTCGGCCGCCCCTGTGAGGGTCGCCGACAGAGGACGCCCTTCAGCGAGTACAACCGTGCTCCCTAAGGCCAGGAGCACCAGCACGAGCATTGCAGCGAACGATTTTCTGGTCATTGGGGGAATCAAGAACTTTCTCACGGCTGTTCCTCCGTATAGATGGTTACGACTCCTACGACGGTTGGACCGTTCTTCGCCTCTGCGCATCACCCCCTCTCTTGCGTTTTTCTCAAGGTCCTCAACAAATGGGGGAATAAAAGTGGTGCGTTCCGGCGAACACGGCGCGGGGTTCGTTTGGGGGGCCGGAGCAACAACTGTGCCACGTCGTGGAGGCGTGTCAAGGTATACGCTGCCGGCGGCTCCTCTGGATTACTGAGCCCTGCTCTTTCGAGGGAGGACTCCGTGGTGGTACCGACTCTCTTTTGGGCAAGGCGAGCGAAAGGGGCCGTTTCCTCCCATCGCTGTCGGACGCCGAATGCCGTAGAATGAGCCGCAGAGGAATATGGTGCCAACCGAGGGGCGACGGCGGTGGATGAGCTTTTATGCGTGATGCTGGATGGAATCTGGGATATCGTGAAGCGCAAACGTGACGGGTCTGCAAAAAGCACCTGACGAGAGAAGTGGAACGTCGCGAGTACGTCCTCAGCGAAGAGGCATTCAACAATCGCCCACGAGACCAACCGGGCGAGAGCATCCTGGATTACTACTGGTTGTACTACCGCTGCCGGTCCTGCGGGCATAGGTGGGGAAAGGTGGTTCAGGATCGGCGCGGATGATCAGACCGCCCCGCTCGCTTCTAAGACAAGGTTCGCCGAGGGCGATTGATGGTTTACAGTGAGACGCGCGGGTGCGTACGATGGCCGTCACCCACGCGCGGACATTCCTGCCGCGATGCGGGGGCGACGCGGGAGGGAACGTTATCTCTCTCCATAGTTGAACAGGAATAACTCCTCCGCCGCTCGGCCTGGATAGCCACATCCAGGCC
>DOUV01001024.1 GCA_003520455.1 Chloroflexota bacterium
CCCACGGGTGGTGCGCCAACTGCGCGCGGCCCTGCCGCGCGATGCGATCCTGACGGTAGACCTGGCGATGATCCTGCAATGGATCGCCTGGAATTTCGAGGTCTACACGCCGAACGGCCTGCTGTTACCCTGGAATTCGGCGACGTTGGGCTTCGCCCTGCCCGCGGCCCTTGGCGCGCAGATCGCGTGGCCGGAGCGGGCGGTGGTGGCGTTGGTTGGCGATGGCGGCTTCCTCTTTACAGGCCAGGAGTTGTTGACCGCGGCACAGCACGATTTGCCCGTAGTGACGATCGTGTTCAACAACCGGGCCCACGGCTCGATCAAGAAGCAACAGGCGAGTGGTTTCGGCGGGCGCTATCTGGGCGTTGATCTGGCGGGGCCGGATTTCATGGCGCTCGCTCAGGCGTTCGGGGTTCGCGGCGAGCGGGTGGAAACGCCGGACGCGCTCGGCGCCTGCATGCAGCGGGCGCTGGAGGCGCGCGCGCCGACCCTGCTGGAGGTCCGGGTGGGGCTCCAGGCGATGAATCATCCCTGGGTCGTGTTTTGAGAGCATCTTCCCAATAATCTGGGGTGTGAGGGTGTCGCGTTGCGCTCAGTTGCGCGCCGCACCCCCGGTACTCCCTTTTCCTGAGGAACTGCAAGGAGGATGTCGTAATGAGCGAGAAGCAGACAACCGCGAGTCGCAGTGGTTTTCGCGCGGCCAATCGCCCCCCTGAGGGCGTCACTTTCAAGGTCCGCAATTCGTACTTCGGGAGCGAGTACGGCGAGGAGGAGCGCCAGGCGGTTTTGGAGGCGATGCAACAGGAGTGGCTGACCAACGGGCCGCAGACGGCGGCCTTCGAGGAAGAGTTCGCCGCCTACATCGGGACTCGCTACGCCTTCGCGACGAGCAACTGTACCGCGGCGCTCCACATTGGCGCCGACCTGATGCGGCTCGGCCCGGGTGATGAAGTGATCACGACACCGACGACCTTCATCGCGACCTCGCAGCCGATCCTGGCCCACGGCGCAACAACCGTCTTCGCAGATATCGATCCGCGGACCTTCAACATTGACCCGGAGTGCATCGCCGACAAGATCACCGGGCGCACCCGGGCGATCTTTCTGGTCCACGATGGCGGACATCCCTGTGATATGGACCCGATCATGGATCTCGCCCGCACGCACGATCTGGTGGTGCTGGAAGACACGGCCAGAGCTGTCGGTGCAGAGTACAAGGGGCGGAGAGTAGGCTCTTTTGGTGACGTCGGCACTTTTAGTTTCCACTCGATCAAGAACATGACCACCCTCGGCGAAGGCGGCATGCTTACTACCAGCCGCGACGACTACGCCGCGCTCACCCCGATGCTGCGCTCGATGGGCGTCAAGTATTACTTTGAGTTCCAGGAGGGTGAGTTACCCGATGACGAGATGATTCGCAGCTTCTCCTTCGACGCCGTCGAGCCGAATGGAGTCATCCCGCGGAACAACCGGATGAATGAGGCCCAGGCCGCGGTGGGGCGTGTCCAGTTACGGAAGTTGGATAGTCTGAATGAGCGGCGCCGCGCGTCGGCCCACTACCTCTCGGAGAAGTTAGGGGAGCTCGACGAGATCACCCCGCCTTACGAAGACCCCAACTGCAAACACGTCTTCCACCTGTACACCTGCCTTTTCGATGGCTCCAGATTTGGTGCGACCGCGCGCGACCTGCGCCGTGTCTTGATTCACGAGGAGGGCATTCAGGCCGGCACTCTCAACCTGCCAAACTACCTGCACCAAATCTACCGTGTGCGCGGCTACAAGCGCGGCGAGTGCCCGGTTGCAGAGCAGGTCCACGAGCAGTCCGTCCAGCTCCCGATGTACCCGCGCCTGACGCAGGATGACCTGGATACCATCGTGGCCGCGGTCAAGTCGGCGATTTACAAGTTGAAGCATCGCTAAGACAGAAGCTGACGCGGGTTGACCGTGTGACGCTCGGACGCACACCGTACGGCCAACCCGCTGTCAATTGTGTATGTCCGGCAGAGAGGAGCGGCAGGTGAGTATCAAAGTGCAGGGCATCGGCCACATCGGCGTTCCGGTGAGTGATATGGAACGCTCACTCTGGTTCTACCATGACCTGCTGGGGCTGGAGATTATATCCGGCCGGGAGGTCTCGGGGGAGCGCGTGTCGGCGGGGGTGCAGGTGCCGGACGCCTGGATTAAGATTACGCTGCTCGAGGCCGGCAATACCCGGCTCGAATTGCTCCAATACCTGCATCCGGTCGGCGAGCCTTTCGATCGTAAGAATAACGACGTGGGGAGCGCTCACCTCGCGCTGCAAGTCGCAGACCTCCAGGCGACATATGACCGGCTGCAAGCGGCGGCGGTGCCGTGCAACACCCCGCCTTATCCGAGCAGCTACCCGCCGGGGTCGGGCTGGTTCTATGCCCGCGACCCAGATGGGATGACGGTGGAATTCAACGGACCATTGGCTTGAACGCGGCAGGCGGAGGGATGGAGGACAAGATTGTCTTGGTCCGGGCAATAGACCAACAGGGCGCAGTCGTGGGGCTCGCGCTCTCCGTGCCCAGGCGAAAGTCACTGGCAGTGATGGAAGCACCCGAGCTGGTGATGGCGAAGCGGGCCAGGGCCTGTTTCCGCCGCCGGGTCGCGGCTCCTGCGGCCAGGTATCCCTGGCAGGTTCTGGCGCTCGACTGTGGCGGTCGAGGCTTCAGCGTCGTTCCGCTGTGGCACGAGACCGTGGCGCGGGAAACCCTGGCGCGTCTCTACCAGGCCATCTGGGCCAATGCCGAGATTTACCGCAAGGCGTTCAGTGTCGAGGAAGCGAGCGCGCTCGTTGGGCAACTCGACAGCGGGCTGGTCTTGCTCGATGCGGCGGGCACCAGTTGCGGACTCGTCGGCGGCTTTCCAGTGGCGCGCTCCGGCGACGAGACACTCGTTCGCCTGGTGGGTGCTCCGGCCACGTCGACGTATCTGGCGGAGTGGGGCCTGATCGACTCGGGGCCGGCCTCGCCCTACCGCGGGCTTGGGCTGGGCAGCCTTCTACTGACGCTCTATCTGAGCGGGCTGGTCGCTGCCGGGCAGACAGACGTGGTCCTTGTCACGGCTGAGAAAGGCTACGGGGATGCCCAGCGGAATCCGGCCCGCCCCCTGTACGAGGCGCATGGCTTCGGAGTCTGCCAGGATGTAAGCGGTGAGCCCATCGGCCGGACCTTCACCCAACGGCGCCTGGATGGCCAGATGGGAACCCATGCAAGCCTCTACTATCACGCCACAGCGGCGGCGATCCGGGCGGCGCTTACGCCCGGGGCGGGACCAATCGAGGGCATCAGGTTTGAGGAATGAGCCGATCCCCGAGATCACGATTGGCGGATGCCGATTCGGCAGATGAGAGTCTGATCCGAACCGGTGATTTGCAGCGAGTCTCCGCGCAGGTGCTGTCGCGCCTTGACCCGTCGGCGAAGGATGCTGACCTCGTGGTTGGGTCGCCGGTGCAGGCCGACCTGCGGAAGGTCCACAGTCACGGGGTGCTCTTGCTGCCTTCGTATGTCAGTCGCCTCCAGATGGGTGGCGCCAATCCGCGTCCGCAGGTGCGGGTCGTGCGTGAGACTGCCGCAGTGCCGCTCGAGGGAGATGGCAGCATGGGCCAGGCGGTTGCCAAAGAGGTGATGGCGCTCGCCGGCAAGCTGAGATGCGCTCGATAGCTGATGGCGCTTCGCGCTCGATACTCAGAGCCGGGCCGTCGGCCGACAGATGCGGGTGATAGACGGCCGGGAGAAGGTGATCGCAGGAAACTACACGCCGTTATTGGTTGGATTCGATTTGCGGCGACCTGCGGGCACCCGTACGTCGTGCGGGCGATGACCGCGGGGGCCGATGGTCAGTTCGCATCTGCTCTTGCTGCGGGGCCGCGCCCCGCCCGTCTGGCGCGTCATGGCCTGGTCGCGGCAGCGACTACCTGAGAAGTAGACGACAGGTACGAAGGGACGCCGGTGCGAACCGCACCGGCGTCCGTCGTCTCCCGTTGTCTTCTGTGCGGGCCTCGAGCCGGTCAGGGTATGAATCCGTGCTTTGAGGATCAGCCACCTTCTCCCGGCGTTGGGACCACCCCGAGTTGGACCATCATGCCGAACACGTCCTCGATGTGCCAGGCCTCCACGATCTTGCCGCCGGCGATCCGGTACATATTGAGCGCCTTGACCGTTACCGGCTTCCCCGTGGGCGGGATGCCGAGGAACTCGCCGGTATGGGTGCCGCGTGCGACGATACGATCCGCAACTCTGTCTCCATCAGCGATCATCTGCTCAATCGTGATCTGGATACCCGGGAAACCGCTGAGAAAGGGTGCGACGGACTGCTTGACACCCTCGAGGCCGGGCGCCTGTCCAGGCACAGGATCGTGGTCCAGGGCATCGGCAGCGAAGACCTCCCCGAGGCCCTCCAGGTTTCCCTCATTGAACAGATCGTAGAAGCGGCGGACGACAGCTTTGTTCTCCTCTGGTGACACAGGACACCTCCTTGTGTGATCACTCAGTCGGGCACTGAGTTGGATGCGACGGGGCAGACGATCATGGTGAGATGTCACAGGCTGCGCTGATCGTGCCAGGAGCCCCGCCCCTCGAAACGGCAGCCTTACTGTACTCTGTCCCGCTGCTCACTTCCAGGCCAAAAAGTGTTCACCTGGTGTTCATTTTCCACTCCGGTGTTCATCCTGCTGAATATCGGGATGCCTCTGCCTCTGCTGCGGCCGGCTCAGTTGCAGATGCTCTTATTGGGATCGTGTGGAGGGGCCAGACGAGGGCAGTGCCCGCACCCACCCTGCGCACCGTATCCCAGTGGTTGTGCCCTCGCGTTCTGGAGTCGCGGGTCCCGGCGAGTTGCGGTTTCCGGGGTGCTGTTGTATACCCCTCTATCCACCGTGCGGTCACGACGTGGGACGCGACGCAAGAAAGGCGTTCCGCGCCGCCGGCCTCGGTGTTCAGGGGCGACTCGGGGAACTCATCCGGCGCTGGCGCCTCGCCCAGGTTCCCGAGTTTTCCCATGGCAGTGATCTTCGACCCTGAGTGCGTCGAACACGCCGGTGTTCTCGCGGTGACCGTGAGAAAAGAGCCAGTTCGAGCTGGTTGGGTGAGGTGCTGGATGAAAGAGCTCCTCCGTGGCGCGGCAGAGCGGGCGATTCACTATCTGGAAGAGTTAGATGACCGTCGCGTGGCGCCGACGCCGGAGGCGATCGATCGTCTTGCAGAATTGGGCGGACCGTTGCCCGAGAAGCCCACTGACCCGGAGATGGTCCTTGGCCTTCTCGACGACATCGGGTCCCGCGCGGCGGTGGGGAGCGCGGGAGGCCGTTATTTCGGGTTCGTGACGGGCAGTGCGCTTCCGGCCGCGCTCGCCGCCAACTGGCTGGCGGGGGCGTGGGACCAGAATGGGGTCCTCATCACCGCTTCGCCTGTCGCGGCTGTTCTCGAGGAGATCGCTCTGCGATGGCTTCTCGATGTGCTGGCGCTCCCCCCTGACTGTGCCGGCTCGTTCGTGACGGGGGCAACGATGGCGAATCTAACGGCGCTGGCGGCTGCCCGCCATGCGGTCTTGGCCAACGCCGGCTGGGATGTGGAAGCTCAGGGGTTGTTTGGCGCCCCGCCGGTCACGGTTGTCGTGGGTGCCGAGGTCCATACGTCCCTGCTGAAGGCTCTCGGATTACTCGGTTTGGGCCGGGACCGGGTGGTCACGGTCCCGACCGATGGGCAGGGGAGGATGCGCCCGGACAGGCTTCCCGCCCTCTCCGGGCCGACGATCGTCTGTATCCAGGCCGGCAACGTCAATACTGGAGCGTTCGATCCGGCGGCGGAGATCTGCAGGCTGGCTCACGATGCGGGCGCGTGGGTCCATATCGATGGCGCGTTTGGTCTCTGGGCCGCCGCCGCACCTGAACGGGCCTCCCTCACCGCCGGGATTGCGGATGCGGATTCATGGGCGACCGACGCGCATAAATGGCTCAACGTGCCGTATGACGCTGGCCTCGCCTTCGTCCGCACCCCTGAATCCCTTCGTGCGGCGATGACGCTTACCGCTGCCTACCTTCCGGTGGAAGCGCGGCGCGAGCCATCGCACTACACGCCGGAGCTCTCGAGGCGGGCTCGCGGGATCGAGGTCTGGGCAGCTCTGCGGTCGCTCGGGCGAGAGGGGCTCGCCGATCTCGTCGAGCGCTCCTGCCGGTACGCTGCCCGCTTCGCTGAGGGCCTTACGGCGGCAGGATATCAAATTCTCAATGAGGTCGTCCTCAATCAGGTGCTCGTCTCATTCGGCGATCCGGAGACGACTCGAAGGGTGATTGCCGGGATTCAGGCTGAGGGCACGTGCTGGTGCGGTGGGACCGTGTGGCACGGGCAAACGGCCATGCGGATCAGCGTCTCTTCCTGGGCGACGACCGCAGAGGACATTGAGCGCAGTCTGGACGCGATCGTCCGCGTGGCTGCCGAACAGGGTGCGGCGCGGTGAGGAGCAACGTTGCGAGCGTTCCTGGTATGAGGAAGGAGAGGTGCGGGTGAGAGCGACGTACGAGACGCACGCCAGGGGGATTCGCATCGTCCCGGGGCAGTGGCGTCCTCACTACCCGTTCGAGCAGATTGCCTGGGTCAGCCCGCCCTGGCCGAGCCAGGAGTACATCTGGTTGGATTTCCCGGAGGCCATCTTCTCTGATTCGCGATTGCTCTTCCTCAGCCACGTCAACCCGGCGTATCCCGCACTCTTCCCCGACCTGCCCAAAGTGCCGTGGCGGACGACCGCAGGCAGCCTCTCGTTCGAACGCACTCTTCCCAACGAGGTTCACTTCGCTGGAGCGCTCGTCCGGAATGGTGACTCGGCGCTCTCGCTCGAGCTCTCCGTTGACAACCGGAGTGACGAGCCGCTGAAAGAGATCAGGGTTCAGACGTGCGCCTATCTGCGGGGAATCAAAGAGTTCTCGGACTGTACGGCGCAGAATAAATTTGTCCACGTACCCGGCGCCGGGTGGCAATCTTTCGGTCACGCGCTGCTTGCCGATCGGGAGACCGGGCGCTTCCGACTGGGCTGGCGGGGCGGGCGGCGGCTGGCGGATCTTCCCGTGATGGTGACGCGCTCGAGTCAGGCGGAGCGCATCGTGGCGATGACGTGGTACGATGATACGTTCGCGCTGGTTTCTAATCCCAAACACCCCTGCATGCACGCCGACCCCGCGTTCCCCGACCTCGAACCCGGCCAGAAGGTGACGGTTCGAGGGGAGTTGCTGTTTTTCGCGGGAGCCATCGATGAATTTGCGGCCGAGTTTGAGCGACGATACAGAGAAGGCTTCCACCGCCTATCTGGTGGAGTCAGGAAATCTTATGGCCAACCTTGAACTGCACCGACTGACGATTGAAGAACTGGGCCCGCTGCTGCGGAACAAGACGGTCTCGCCCACGGAGGTGACCGGGCATTTCCTGGAGCGCATTGCAACCCTGGGCGAGCACACGAATGCCTACATCACTGTCATGGCAGAGGCAGCCATGGCGGAGGCGCGGGCGCGCGAGGCGGAGATCCTGGCTGGGGAGTATCGCGGGCCGTTGCACGGGATTCCCGTTGCGCTGAAGGATCTATACGACACCGCTGGCGTCCGGACCACGGCGGCGAGCAAGATTTTCGCAGACCGGGTCCCCGAGCAAGATGCAACGACCGTCAGGTTGCTGCGCGAAGCCGGGGCGATCATTATCGGCAAAACCAACCTGCACGAGTGGGCGTTTGGCGTCACCAACGAGCGCTCCTACTTCGGGCCGACTCGCAACCCGTGGGATCTCGATCGCATCACGGGTGGGTCCAGCGGCGGCTCCGGAGCCGCCGTTGCGGCGGATCTCTGCGTCGCCGCGACGGGCTCCGACACAGGTGGGTCAATTCGCATCCCGAGCGCCTTGTGTGGCACCGTCGGGCTCAAACCGACGTTCGGCCGGATCAGTTGTACCGGTCTTGTCCCATTGGCATGGAGCCTCGATCACCCCGGTCCGATGACGAAGTCCGTGTATGATGCCGCGGTGATGCTTGGTGTCATGGCCGGCTGGGATCCAAAGGACCCGGCGACCCTGAACGCCCCCGTTCCAGACTACAGGGCGACGTTGCGGAGCGGTGTTCAGGGGCTGCGCATTGCCGTCGACCCAGACTGCGCCTTTTCCGAGGTTGACGAGGACGTTGGGGCGGCCGTCAAGCAGGCCGTGACGGTGCTTGAGGGATTGGGGGCTGAGGTGGTCGAGGTCGCACTGCCGCGGATCGATGAGGCGCGCGACGCGGCACTGACCATTCTGATCTCTGACGCGGCGGCCTATCACGAGCAGTTCCTCACGACCCGGCCGGAGGATTATGAGCCGGGCGGGGCTCGGACGCGACTGGAACCCGCGCGCTCGATTCGAGCCGTCGACTATGCGCGGGCCGAGCGGACTCGCCAGTGGATCCAGCGTGACTTCGCGTCGCTGTTCGAGCAGGTCGATCTGTTCGCCACGCCGACGACCGCGATCCCCGCTCCCCGTCTCGGGCAGGCTGATACTGCAATCTCGGGCGGAATCATCTCGGTGTTGGCCGGGCTCACGCGCTTTACGCGCCTTTTCAACCTGGTTGGGAGCCCGGCCATCAGCGTCCCGTGCGGGTTTTCCAGGGATGGGCTGCCAATCGGCTTGCAACTCATTGGCGCCCATCTCCGTGAAGCGATAGTCCTGAGAGCGGCCTATGCCTACGAGAGCGCTACGGACTGGCACCGCCGTTCGCCCTCACTGTGATAACCGGCGCTCTGTCTCGACGGGCTCAGAATTCGTGCTTTTCATCGAGTTCGTGCGCTCCAACCTGGCCGATCTGCCCGGTGTGCACCTCGTCATCTACGCTACTCTGATGATAGTCATCATGATTTATTATCCTGGCGGATTCACGCAGTTGTACAGCTCGGTCCGTGCGCGAGTCCGGGAGTTGATGCAGCGGTAGGGCTGGCGGCGATCACAGACGGCGAGTTGCTGGCCGGGAGAGCGTTTTTCTTCGGCTCTGAATGAGGGGCGCTCTTTTACCGCTTGTTTACGGAATCTTCACCCTGCGTTCCCCCTCCATGTCTCCACCTATTTGCTTTTCCCTGCTACACTTGTAGGGAGGGCAGTCAGATCGATATGACTTCGATACGAGAGCGCGGAGATTGGCGGTCGGCGATTGAGATCTTTGGCATCGTGTCCAACTCGTCAATTGGCTGTTAGCCTCTGACAGTGATCTCCGATCTCCATCGTGAGGAGGCTTCAAATGGGCAG
>DOUV01000221.1 GCA_003520455.1 Chloroflexota bacterium
ATCGTCTGGGCTGGCCTGCTTATGCCAGCGCTGGTCTGGTGGCGCATGCGGTTAGAGCGCGCCAGCCAGCAGCCGGAAAGAGCGTATTGAGAAGCCAGCGAGAGCAATCAGCATCTCTACAAACTTCCCAATACGCCGCGTCTGCTGCGGTGTTACGGTCTGAAAAGGACAGCAGTGTTGAGCTGGTTAGCCGGCATCACGTAGTGAGCGGTGTGGCAGTCTGAACAGCCAACAAGGATGTTGCGCTCCAGCACATCCTCGTAATGGGCCGTGTCCTCAAGATGGCAGTTGATGCACACGCCGGACATCTCGACACGATACGCGCCTCTGCTGGCAAATGAAACGCTCTGATGTGGAAAAATGTCCGCGCTGTGGCAGTCGAGACAGCCAAACGGCTCGCCTTCCGCCGATGTATGCACCGATTCAGCCATATGCTCATAGTTGACGCGCAGGTTGAGCGCGCTGCTGTCGGCAAAGGTGTAGCTGTAGGATGCGTTGGCATGGCAGAACAGGCAGTTTGCATTGTCGCCGGTTACCTCAACAGCCTGCGCTGGCTGACGCAGAATCATCACGCCGGCCACGATGGCAAAGGTGGCGATCAGGCTCAGTACCGAAAGCAGACGCCGCCGGCGCAGCAGCAGGAACAGCGCCAGCAGCAGCGCGAGGCCGGCAGCCGCCAGCGCGACGAGGAGCCGGCCGCGTCCCGTGCCCACTTCTACCACCGGCGCGGCGGCCACAAATGGGAGCACAGCACGGCCCCACTCGTACCAGTACACGCCACCGGCCACAACTGCCGCCAGGTCGTAGGCCCAGGCCGCCTCATTGTAGAGGCGGTCGAAGGCCCAGAGCATCAGGCGCCGGATGAGTGTTGTTGGGAGCTTCGTTCGCCGGTTCGCATTCACGTTTCCAGCATCTGGAGCACGCGCTCGGGTGTTGCCATCTCCGGCAGCCTTGCATCGTGATAGGGTCTTGGGAGTTGCACCGCCATGGCTTTGAGTCGCCGGGCCAGGTCTTCCCGCTGCACTCGGAAATTGTTGATGAAGGGCAGATCAAAAGTGACGGCGACAGTTACTCCAAGTGTGAGACCCGCCGGATCAAGCCCGAAGGTGCCATAACTGAGAATCTTCGCGTCCTCTCGCGTGAAACCGTGTTCACGCAATCGGCGGGCCCATCTTTCGAAGTAACGTCCCCGGCGCAGGGTGTCTACCTCACGTAGGAAAAGGGGGACTTCGAGGATGTTGCTGCGGCAGCTGAGGATATTTCCTACCTCCGGCGTGATCATCACGACCACGTTGGCCTGCTTGCCTCGCCTTAACAGCCGAAGGGCGAGACTCTGTTGAACCGTTAGCGGGGACGCAACCAACGAGGCGCCAATACCCTCAATTGCCCTTCGAACGACGTTCTTGTCCAGCAACCACACGGGCGCCGGGTTGAGCATCGTGCTCCTCCGGGTCGTAAGGTTCCGTTGCCTCTTCGGCGAAAATCTGCGCCCAGAGGGTATCCTGCTCTATCTCCGGCAGGGCGAAAAACGCCTCGTATGTCAGGCCCGCGATGAACTCGTCCTGAAGTGAGGGTAGCCTTCCGCCGGTCAGCTCCGAAGCAGCCTGACGGAAGTAGGCAACCGCTTCTCGCTCTTCTTCCAGCACTTTGGCGGAAGGTGCCCGTTCCAGCTCCGGTACGAGTTGCACCAGTTGACTCATCTCCTCAGGCGTCAGTCGCCGCAGAATCTGAGCCAGCCGGCGTACATGTGAAGGGATTGTCATGGCCCTGCCCATCATCACCTCATTCGGCGTCGTGTTTTTGTGCAGACGCCAATAGTGTACCACATCAGGTACTGTCCAGTCAGACAACAGCACTATTTTGGCGCACCGCCCGGCGCGTGACGCTGTCTTCCAGGCGCATGTAGCCGCGGATCAGGTGCGCCGCGGGGAAGAGGACCGGCTCGGGCGGCCAGGGAATCGTCCGGCGGTTGACGAAGAACAGCTCGGTAAAAGCACTTTGGCGCTCCAACACCAGGTCGCGCAGAATGTTACCAGCGTAACTCATCAAAGAGACGCCATGACCGACGCAGCCCAGGGCATAGCAGACTCGCCGCTCATTGCCGAGGGAGCCGAAGGCCGGTGCCATATCCACCGGCACGCTGACCGGGCCGCCCCAGCGGTGGGTGATCCGGGTGGTCTTGAGGCTAGGGAAGGTCAGAGCGAGGTGTTCCTCCAGCTCTCGGAAGACCCGGGGCTCGTAGTCGTTGGGCAGATCAGCGTTGCGCTTGAAGGTCACGTCGCCACCGCCCATGAGCAGGCGATTATCGGCGGTCAGGCGATAGTAATGCACCAGGTTGGGAGCATCTTCGATGCCCTCACGGCCCTGCCAGCCGATAGACGCCAATTCCTCCGGCGAGAGCGGCTCGGTCAGGACGATGTAGGTGCCAACCGGTACCTGCTTGCTGGCAAGCTGGGGAAAAGCGCGGGCGTAGGCGTTGGTGGCGAAGACGACTTTTTGAGCCAGCACCTGGCCGAGGGGCGTCTCGACGACAATGGGCTGGCCGCGCCTGGGCGGCTGCACCAGCGTGACCGGCGTCTCTTCGTAGAGAGTGGCCCCGGCCGCCTCCGCGAGCGTCTTGAGGCCGCGAGCAAACCTGGCGGGGTTGAGGAGGGCGCAGTTCTCCTCGATGCGCGCACCGAGGTAGGTGGCGCTGTTGACCCGACGGCGCGTCTCAGCGGCATCCAGGTAGTGAATCTCGTGGAAGCCAAGGGCGTTGGCCAGAGCCGTCTCGCGCTGCAGGCGTCGGGCGCCGCCTGGGGAGGTGGCGACGGTCATCAGGCCGGTACGCTCGTAGTCGCAGTTGATCTGCTCCTCGCGGACCAACCGGCCCACGTTCTCGACGGCCTGGTCCATGAACGTTTGAGCCTCGTGCACCGCCTCATGACCAAAGCGGAGCTTGACCAGTTCCATCGTCAGGCCGAAGAGGGCCATGGCGAAGCCGCCGTTGCGCCCACTGGCACCGTACCCGCAGAGGTGTGACTCCAGCAGGGCGACGCGCAGCCCGGGCTCGGCGCGCTTCAGTTCGAGGGCGGTGCTCAGCCCGGTGTAGCCGCCGCCGATAATGGCCACGTCCGCGTCGGTGGTGCCAATCAGGGGTGGGTTCGGCCGGGAGAAGTCAACGGTCTCGTGCCAGAAGCCGACGGTGTGGGTGGGCATTGGGGGTGTCCTCTCGTGCTGTAGGTGAGGAAAGGCATGGCGCTGCGTGGCGCCTCTGATCTCATTCTAGCGCGTCCTGTCGCCCAGGCAAGGACCGCCGCCGACTGCCACAGTTTCTCCTGGGCCCGATCGCGCCTTGCCCAGGCGATCAAATGATGCGCCCCGCCGGGCAATCGGCAGGGCGCTGTTACGCCGGTTCTTTTTGCGTCAGATGAGAACTTCTATTGCCCGCGGCGTTGCTGGCCTTGCTGAGTCTGCTGGTTCATCTGACCTTGCTGCTCGTGCTGTCGCACTTGCAGGCGATTGTGGACATCGCGAACACCCATGACCGATTCGGCCGTATCTTCGGCCATTCGCTTGGCCTGGCGACTGTCCACGGTGCCCTCGAGCGTGACCTCGCCATTGTTGACCGTGACGTTGATCTCGGTGGCGTCGATCTGACCATGTTGTGTGAGGCGCTCGTTGACATCCTCGCGGATGCGCTCGTCGGAGCGCTGGTACCCGCGCGGCCCGCGGCCGGCGTAGGGGCCCTGCGTCCATGTCTCGCCGTAGGTCCCGTAGTGTTCGCCGTACATCCTGCCCTCGCGGCCGTACTCGGTGCCGCGCCAGGTCGGCTCGCCATAGTAGCTGTAGCGGGCGTACCCGTAGGAGGGCTCGCCGTAGTAGCCCTCGCGGCCGTAGCCGTAGGTAGGTTCGCTATAATAGTAGCCCTCGGGGCCGTACTCCCTGCCGCGCCAGGTGGGCTCGCCGTAATAGCCATAGCGGCCACGGTAGCGCTCCTCATCCTCGTCGTAGCGTCTCCAGGCGCGTTCCCGGTCGAAGCGGTCTGCCATCGGAGTTCTCCTTTCCATACTGCCCGAACGTCTCGTGACGGTCATCCACGTCCGCCACAAGCAAGGACGGCAGCAATAAATATGCCCCTGATGACAGATCCCGTGACAATTTTCGGGTATGGACGCCCGCGCCCGGGCATGCTCATGCCCGGACACGTGTTCTCTCAAAGGTCCCCCCTTCACGGCCGGATTGTGCGCAGGAGCTGGGGTGTGATGGCCTCGGTCTCGTGGACGGCGCCCGGCCAGGTGGCAACGACCTCGCCCAGCGCCCAGGCGATGTGCTCGCGCACCTCGTCCTCGAGCCAGGAGGGCAGCTCGTCTTCGTCGAGAACCCGGACGCGGCCGTCGGGTGTCACGAGCACATCGACGACCAGGTCTTGCCACTCGACCCGGTCGTCCGCGATGGTCGCCGGGCCGCTGAGGTTGAAGTAGTGGGCGATGGTGCGGCCGTCGGGCTGCACCCAGTGGTAGACGTTGTAGGGGCGCTCGGGCCAGTAGTAAGCAATCGTCATCGTGCCGGCGGGGAGCTCGACGTCGTGCACCCGTCCGGCACCGGGGAGCACGTAGCGCAGAACCACGCGGTCGGGGCGCTGCTCCAGCAGCTCGCAGGTGAAGTGGAGGCGCTCGCCGCTGAGGCGCACTTTGACTTCTACGAACGGGCGATGGGTGATCGTCATCGTCGCTGACTTGCGTGAGGAAGAGGAATCACCGCCATTGTGCCTCAGGCCGGCCAAAAAGGAAAGCGGAGGACAGCAGCGTAGCTCTTGTCTACAGGCCGGCCGCCGCGCGGTCAAGATAGAGGGTCGCTTGTGGGTGGCATCGCAGGATGCTCGCCGGGCACCTTGGACTCACCGGCCCGCGGAGCATTTCTCGGATGGCTTGGGCCTTCTCGGCGCCGGGCACCACACAGTAGATCTGCTTGAAGGCCATGACGGCCGGCATCGTGAGCGTCAGCGCTCGTCGAGGCACTTCCTCGACAGCCGGGAAACAACCATCCTGGACCTGCTGCCGCCGGCTTCTGGGGTCCAGTTCCACCACCTTCACCCACTGCTCGTCGTCGAAGTCGGCTACATCCGGTTCGTTAAAGGCAACGTGGCCATTCTGTCCAACCCCGATGCAGGCGATCTCGGGGGGATAGCGGGCGAGGAGTCTGGCGTAGCGACCACACTCTTGCGCCAGGTCGCGCGCGTTGCCGTCGAGAGCGTGGATGACGCCCGGCCGGACGTGATCGAACAGGTGAGACCGCAAGAAGGCGGCGAAGCGCTGGGGCGCAGCGGGCGGGAGTCCCACGTACTCATCCAACTGGAACGCCGCGATCCGAGGCCAATCCACCCCTGGCAACGAGGTCAGCGCCGCCAGGAATTGGTTTTGCGACGGCGCCGCGGCGAAGGCCATCGCGACCTGGCTCTGCCGGGCAAGGGCCGCCTGCATCGCCCGGGCCACTGCCCGGGCGGCGGCCATCCCCATGCGTTGGCGGTCGGGGTAGATCTCGATCCGCAGCCGGTCAACCTGGAGACGGACCGGGCCCTCGCCGGCCTGAGCACGAGAAGATGAAAGCATCGTGTCGCTCTGCTTACTTCATGAGAGGATCCAGGGCATCGCGCACGCCGTCGCCCAGGAAGGTGAAAGCCAACAGGGTTGCAGAGATCGCCAGCGCGGGCGCGGCCAGCAGGGACGGAGAAGTACGCATGAGCGGGATGCCCTCAGCGATCATGATACCCCAGCTTGGGGTGGGGGGCTCGACCCCAAGCCCGATGAAGCTGAGGCCGGCCTCGCCCATGATCGCGCCGGGGACGGCCAGCGCCCCCGCCACGATGACGGGGGCCAGGGAGCTGGGGATGAGGTGGTTCCACATGATCCGCCAGTCTGTGGCGCCGATGCAACGAGCGGCCTCGATGTACACTTTCTCTTTGAGCGAGAGGATCTGCGCTCGCACCAGGCTGGGGTCTTCCAGGGTGACTTGCAGGGTGTGGTCGTCCA
>DOUV01000526.1 GCA_003520455.1 Chloroflexota bacterium
CGCTGATCCCCAGCGCGGCGATCCGCTCGCCGCGGATCGCCGGCACCAGGAACTCCCGCTTGAGGGCCTCGCTGCCAAATTTGTGGATCACGCTGGTGGCCATCTCGCACTGGATCAGGAGCCCGACGATGGCGCCCACGTTGCGCCCGCGCATCAGCTCCTCGATCATGATGCCGACGTACCAGTAATCCAGGCCGAGGCCGCCGTACTGTTCGCCGAAGCGCAGGCCGAAGTAGCCCTGCTGCCCCGCCTTGCGGAAGAGATCATCGGGAAAGTAGCGGTCCGCATCCCACTGCTCGCCGTAGGGTCCGATCTCGCGCTCGGCGAAGGTCCGCACCGATTGGCGGAAGAGCTCGTGCTCGGTGGTGAAAGGTGGAAACAAACTCATCGTGACCCCCAATCCGCAACCGTCTCATCGACTTCTCAGGTGGAGTCGTTGGCGCGCCTCGGCCGGCGTGGCGGGCTCCCGCCCGATGATTCGCGCCAGGCGCACGATCTTCTCCACCAGGCGTGCGTTGTCCGGCGCCAGCGTACCCTTCTCAAGGTAGACGTTGTCTTCCAGCCCGGTACGCACATGGCCGCCGAGGCACAGGGCCAGCGCGGCCATGCGCCAGTGGGTCCGCCCGCCGATGGCCGAAACCAGCCACTCGCTGCCGGGCGGCAACAGATCTACCAGGAAGATCAAGTTCTTCGCGGTCGGCCGTAGGTTCTGGCCGGCGATGCCCGTCACCAGGTTGATCCACAGTGGCCGCTCCAGTAGCCCGGCCTCCAGCAGCATCTCGATGTTGTTCAGCATCCCCAGGTCGTAGACCTCGAGCTCGGGCCGGGTGCCGTGGGTACGCAGTGTGCGGGCGATGAAGGCCAGGTCATCGTAAGAGTGGACGAGGTTGAACTGCCGCTCCCAGCGCCTCGACTGCGCGTTCCAGCGCCCTACCAGGCTGCTACCAATGCTGAAGGAGGCGATCTCCGGCCTGAGGGCCGGCACCATGGCGATGCGCTCCTCCAGCGGAAGCCCGGCGATGGCCCCCCCGGTCGAGAGGTTCAGCACCGCGTCGCAGCCGCGGGCGCGGATGCCATCGACGATCTGGCGGAAGATGCCCACGTCGCCGGTGGCGCGGTCGTGCGGATCGCGGGCGTGGATATGGATGATCGCCGTCCCGGCGTTCCAGGCGTCCACCGCTTGCTGCACGATCTCCGCTGGCTGGGTGGGCAGGTTGGGGTTGGCCTCTTTGCCCTGTTGCGCGCCGGTGAGGGCGCAGGTGACGATCACCCGGTCCATCTCATTCCCCCGTAAACCGGGCGTCGCGCTTCTCCAGGAAGGCCGCCATGCCCTCCTTCTGGTCCCGCGTGCCGAAAGCCAGGAGCACCGTCTGGATGGAGTAGTCGATGGCGGTTTCCAGGTCGGTCAGCATCCACTTGTTGATGATGTCCTTTTGCGTGGCGAGGGCAATAGGCGGCTTGCCGGCCAGCTTCTCCACCCAGCGGGCGGTCTCGGCCTGCAGGTCGCCGTCGGGCACCACGGCGTTGAGCAGCCCGCGCCGCTCGGCCTTGTGGGCGTCCCAGAACTCGCCGGTGAGGGCCATTTCCTTGACGTGGAAGATGCTCATGGCGTGCGGCAGGATGGCCGCCTCAACGATGGCCGGGATGCCCCGGTGGACGTTGGGCAGGCCGAAGCGCGAGCGCTCGGTAGCGATGATCAGATCGCAGGAGATGGCCAATTCCAGTCCGGCGCCCAGGCAGAGGCCGTCCACTGCGGCGATGAAGGGCTTCTCGGTGAAGCGCACGGTGCCGAAACATTCGTGGAGCAACTTCGGGATCCAGCGCCCGAACCAGGGGTGCAGGTCCCTGGCGAAGCCGACGTCGATCCCGGCGCTGAAGGCCCGGTCCCCGGCTGCGTCGATCACGGCGACCCGAACCTCGCGATCCTCCGCGATCTGGCGGCAGGCGTCGATGATCTCGCGCAGCATCAGGTCGTTGATGGCGTTCAGAACTTCGGGCCGGTTCAGGGTGATTCGGGCAACCGGGCCGTCCTTAATGAATAGGATAGTCGCATCCATGCGAGCCTCCGATGGGGTGCGGGGACTGAGTTTCGGGCCGTTTCGGGACAAGGGCTTGCCAAGAATCAGATGATGAATTATACTCATAATATGAGTCTTATTCATTAAAGTCAAGAGCCATGCAAGGAGTTGAGATGCAGCCGGTCGGCATTCTCGGGGTCGGGCGAACGGCGTACGCGCCACAGCCGGGCACGGCGATCCCGGAGCTGGTCCACCGCGCCGTGCAGGCCGCGCTGGCCGACGCCGTGCTGACGATGCGTGATGTAGACGCGCGCGTGACGGCCTCGGTGGATCTGTGGGACGGGCTGACGGCCTCGAACGTTGCCATCACCGAGGTCGTCGGCGCGGTCATGCAACCGGAGACGCGCGTGGCGGGCGACGGCCTCCTGGCCGCGTGCCACGCGGCGCTCTCTATCCTCGCCGGGGCCTACGACGTCGTCCTCGTCGTCGCTCACGGCAAAGCCTCGATGGGCGACGCGCGCGCGATCACCAACTGGACCTTTGACCCGATCTACCAGCAGCCCCTCGGCCTCGACGACCTCTCGGCGGCTGCCCTGCAAGCGGCGGCCCTGGGTG
>DOUV01000846.1 GCA_003520455.1 Chloroflexota bacterium
CCAGCCGCGGTTTCCCTGACCTGGACGGCCAGGCCAGGCAACCGCCCGGCTGCCTTCGCCTTCCATCAGGGTTGCTCGATCGTCCAGAACGGCGCCTGTGCCCTTCGCCCGCACGCCGGGGTGTCAAAGAACCTTTCGGAAGCCCCAAGACCAAAGGTGCGTCGCCCCTCGCCCGCCCACCTTCGAGCAGCCCTGGTCTTCCATACCCGGTTCTTGACAGATACCACCAGTCGGCGTATCCTTTGTCCCATGAATCACGTTGCGCGATTGATGTGTCCCTGCACCTGTCAACGGCGGACCCGGGAGGGCCGTCCGCTTGGTGGCGCTTGGGAGTAACGAGCCCGACACGCACCGGCGAGAGGCACGGGGTCCGCGAGAGAATCCCCCGTCGCCAGAGCCCCAGTGAAGACCCGCTCAGGCACGGCCCTGAGCGGTTTTGTTTGAGAGGTCGAAATCTCGAACCCATCTTTGGCCTCTGAACCGGGCAGCAAAGCAGGCCGATACGGGGATTTCCCCAGGCTGTGGGTCGCCGGCACAAGCCGGCGATGCCCTGTCCCTGATGCAGACTGTCTCCGTTTCACCAAATAGATCTTTACTGTGAGAGGATGGATCAAGATGTATGTTGACCATAGTGCCATCAAGGTAAATCAGGCCGGCCTCATTGCTCTAATCATCCTGGCATACCTCCTGAATCTCCCGGCCCTCGTGGCGCTCACCGCAATCATCCTGGCGCTCGGCACGGTGTCGCCCGCTCTGGCGTTCTTCGGCCAGCTCTACCGCCACGTACTGAAACCGGCCAGGTTGGTGAAGCCTCATGTCGTGCGGGACAATCCCGCACCACATCGCTTCGCGCAGGCGCTCGGCGCGACGTTCCTGACCTTCAGCGCGCTGGTGCTCCTGGTGATGAAGGCCAGCCTGATTGGTTGGGCATTGGCGGCGCTCGTCGCCGTGCTGGCCGCTATCAACCTCCTCTTCGGCTTCTGTGCCGGTTGCTTCCTGTATTACCAGATCGCGCGGCTGCGGCACCTCAACGACGGGCAGAGGTCTACTTGAGATGGTCGAACGGCTGGTTGTACTCCTGGCGCTGACAACATTGATGATTCTGGCCATTCTGGCCTGGGATTGGCTCCGCCGGCACCAGGTCGCTCAGGTGATTGCCGGCGACGAGGCGGCCCGCGACCGCCCAACCCTGCTCTACTTTTCAGGCGAGTGGTGCGCTCCATGCCGCTACCAACAAGCGCCGATCATCGAGCGGCTCAGAGCCGAGATGACCGACCATGTGGTGATCCGCGCGGTTGACGCCGTTGACAACGCGGAACTCGCTGCCCGCTACGGGGTCCTCAGCGTCCCGACGACCGTGATCATCAGCCCGAGCGGCCGAGTCGTTGCGCGGAATACCGGCGTGGTTGACGACGGCACCCTGCGCCGCCAGTTGGCGCGAGCCGCCTGACCCTGTCGCGAACAACGCCCGTTCTCCAGGTTATCTTATCGTGCCGGCCACCAGGGGGAGGACCACCTGTGCTGCTCGAGAGCCTGACTGTCGGCCCGCTGCAGGTCAATTGCTACATCATCGCAGACGAGGGCAGCCGTCGCGCCATTGTGGTCGATCCCGGTAGCGACGCTGCCCGGATCATTGCCCGGATTCGAGCGCTGGACGTCATACCCGAGCGCATAGTGAACACGCACTGCCACTTCGACCACGTCCTCGCAGTGAACGCGCTCAAGGCCGAATTCGGCATTCCGTTCTGGGTTCACCGGGCCGCACCCCCATTGCTCGAGACCAGCGCCGCCCAGGCCGCCCAGTTTATCGGCCGCTCTCTCGAGCGCTCGCCGCAGGCCGACTACCTCTTTGAAGCCGGTGAGAATGTGGCCGTAGGAGCCATCGAGTTGATAGCCTTCCATACCCCCGGGCACAGCCCTGATGGCTGCACCTTCCTGGGAGAAGGAATCTGCGTGAGCGGGGATGTTCTCTTCGCCGGCAGCGTGGGGCGTTGGGATCTGCCAGACGCTGATTTCGAGACGCTGATGAGCAGCATCCAGCGCGTCTACCTCGGCCTGCCCGATGAAACACCGGTCTACCCTGGCCACGGTCCGGCGACGACCATGGGGCAAGAGCGTCGCCAGAATCCATTCGTGCGGGCCCTGATGGCGGGCCACGATCCGGCTACGCTTTTTGGCTGAGCCGGCTGGCGTATCCCTGGTCCTTTGACCAGCCCGAAACTGACCTACGGCACAGGTTGTCCGTCTGGAACCTGTGCCGTATAATTTTGGCGCGTTTTCACCAACGCGCCTGTTGGGATCTTGTGTGCTCTGTGACCACTATGGTTGGGACTGACGTGAAACGTGATTCATGCTGGTTAATGTCACATTTCGCGTTTCACGTATCATGCACCCCGCTGCAGACGAAATGAACCACGGTACGCCACTTCTGATTGAGCCTCTACCACATTGCGGCAGGGAGATCTCACTCATGCCCATCTCCGTTCAGACCTTCAAAGACGTCATGAGCCACTTCGCGACCGGGGTCACGATTGTCACGACCCGGCAAGGGAGTATCGTTCACGGGATGACTGTCAACGCCTTCTGCAGCGTCTCGCTCGATCCGATGCTCGTCCTGGTTTCGGTCGCCAAAACGCTCCGCTCGCATTTCCTGATCGAGGCCTCAGGCTCGTTCGCCGTCAATATTCTCGCCATGGAGCAAATGGGCTGGGCCGAACGGTTTGCCGGCCGCATCCCCGATGTCGAAGATCGCTTCGCGGGCCTCCCCTACACCGATGCCATCACCGGGAGCCCTGTGCTCTCCGGCGCCATCGCCTGGGTGGACTGTCGCCTATGGGCAACCTACAACGGCGGCGACCACACCCTCTTCGTCGGGGAGGTCGTGGATGGCGCCATCCCCAACCGTGCCGATCCTCTGCTCTACTATCAGAGTCATTGGAGCCGGCTCGCCGCCGAGGGACCCTTGACCGCCAATCCCTGGCCCGGTGACGAAGACGATTGATCCACTCCGTAGCGTTCGCCACAAAGGCAACCGCAGTGAGCTCGGACTGGTGGCCCTCTGGCGCCTGCCGCTTGTTGAAGTCTTCCTCGGGATGGTGTCTCTCACTTCCTGTAAAAGTGGCGCGTACGCGCCACTTTTACAGAAATATCAAGACACTGGTGGCGAAATCGCCTTCCAGGAGGGCAAGCGGCTCGTAGTGCGCGCGGTTGCACGTTTCCACTTGAACCTGACCATCGCTGTCCGGAGCCGGGCGGGCCGCCGGGCGCGTGAGAGCGCGGCCAGGGCCGGTGGCCGGGCGGGCCTCTGCGGACACCCGGGGTGGCAGAGGAGCTTGGAACAGGGCACAAGCGGGTGAAGACCGCTCGCCATTGGGCGCCAAGGGCGAGAAGCCAGTCGGCTTCAGCCGCCTTGGCCTCTCAGCCCTGGAATTCATTCCAGGGCCGCCGGGCAGGGAACCCGCGGCTCGGGCCGCTGGCCGGGTGGGGCTGTTGGTCGGATTCATGTGGAACGCTGCTAAAGCGCGCCCAAGACCGCTCAAGCGGTTACGACGAACCACGTTCTCACCCGCGCAACGACTCCTTGACCGACGCTCTGGAACCTGGAACTCTGACACCTGGCCGGGGCGCGGAGCGGGAGGTGGGAGGCGGGACGGCAGATTGTCGCACCTTCTCCTTATAATCAGGTGTGGCAAAAGTCACACA
>DOUV01000309.1 GCA_003520455.1 Chloroflexota bacterium
CGCGGCGCAGCCCACCTGCCCGGGGTATGCTAGCTACTGCCGATAGCTCCGTTGATCCGCATCGTTGAACAAGCCAGCTCCATCTCAGAACGTCTGGCGGGCCAGTTGGTGGTTGATGAGACCAGGCCGAATCACGCGCTGGTCACTGCCCGCCTGGAGAAATGGTGTCAGACTGTGGCCGACGGGGACTGGGCGGAGTTTCGGCGACGCCTGGCCTGCGATGGTCTGACCCTGGATACAGCCCAGCGCCTGCTCGGCCCTGTCCGGCTGGCCGATGACCGGCCGCTTCCTTGGTGGGCACAGACCCTGGCTGAGGTGTTCGTCGTCGCGTTGGAGGAGCCCTGTTTTCCTGGAGGAGACGCGTTTCCGGCGAGCGTGGATCGCTGTCTCGACCCTGACGATCCGGTCCCGTTCGAGGAAGTCCTGTTGCCCTTCGTCCAAGTCGCCCGCCGGCGGCTGGCGGACCAGGCCGGCACCGGCGAGCGGCTCCTCTCAAACAGCGCCCACGCGGCGCTTGAGTGCCACCTCCTGCGCGACCTGTCCCGCATCGGCGCCCGCACGCTTTTGTCGGCGTTCTCCGTCTTCCAGGTGCTGGAGCAGCGCGCCAAAGCCCCTCCCCCGGTGAGAGCCTGCACGGGCGTCTCACCCTCCCCTCACCCCCCTCTCGCAGAGAGAGGGACCGAGCCGCCGGCCAGGGAGCACTACGTCGCTTTCGTCAAAAGGTTGCTGGACGGCGGGCTCCCTTCCTTCTTTCACGAATACAGCGTCCTGGGGCGGCTGCTGGCGACGAAGACCGACTTCTGGGTCGAGGCGACCGCCGAATTCCTCCGGCGATTGCAGGCCGACTGGCCGGAGGTCCAGAGCGTTTTTCAACCCCACGCGGAGCAGGTGAGCAGTGTGCGGCCTGGCCTCTCCGACCCCCACAGCCATGGGCGGACGGTGATCGCGGTTGAGTTCGCGTCGGGCCTGCGGCTGGTGTACAAGCCGAAGGACGTCGGGATCGAGCGAGCCTACCAGAACCTGGTTCGGTGGCTCAACGCGCAGGGCCTCACGCCGGCACTCAAGCCGCTCACAGTGATCGACCGCGGCACCCATGGGTGGGTCGAGTTCGTGGAGCCGCGACCCTGTCAGAACGAGGAGGAAGCCAGGCTGTTCTACCGGCGCGCCGGCCTGTTGTTGGCCCTGTTCTACGTCCTGCAGGGCATGGACTACCACCACGAGAACCTGATCGCCTGCGGTCCGCACCCGATGCCGGTGGATCACGAGATGTTGCTCTACCCGTATCTGCGGGAGGGGCTGGATGGCAGTGCCGAAGGGTCGGTTGATCCGGACACGGCTCAGGTGGAGGCGCACCGGCTGTTGAACCGGTCGGCGTTGAGCAGCGGACTCCTGCCGGTGTGGGAGACCAACGCAGACGGGCAGGTCTATGATATCGGCGCCCTCGGTGGGATCCAGGAACAGAAACAGGCGGTTCGTCAGTTGCAGTGGCAGAACACCAACACCGACAGCATGGCGCGCGTCTGGCAGTCCATCCCTGTGGAGGCAGGGCGAGCCATCAACAGGCCCACACTGAACGGCGCCGCCCTGGTCCTGAGCGACTACGAAGCCGATCTGGTTGCCGGCTTTCGTCAGATGTACCGCTTCCTTCTGGAGCAGCGCGAGGCGCTGCTCGCGCCGGACGGGCCGCTGGCCGGGTTCGCCGGCCAGGCGATCCGCTTCACCTTCCGGAAAACCCGCCTCTATTGGTCGCTGCTGGAGGCCACGCTGGCGCCAAGATTCATGCGGGACGGAGCCGACCGGAGTATCCAACTTGACGCGTTGAGCCGTGCCCTGCTTTCAGAGGACCAACCGTCTCTGTGGCCCCTCGTGCGGAGTGAACAGGCCGCATTGGCACAGATGGACATCCCGCGGTTCACGGGGCACACCGACGGCCATGCCCTGAAAGTGTCCGGCGATGAGCGCATCGACGACGCCTTCTCAGAATCGGGCTATGCGCTGGCCCGCGCCCGCCTTGCCGGTCTTAGCGAGGGGGATCTCGAGCGACAGATCGGCTTCATTCGCGTGGCGATCGGGAGTTGGGAGATCAGTCGCGAGGAGATACGGGGAGAAGGAGGAAAGGGAAAAAGGGAAAAAGGGGAGAAGGACAAAGGAGATGAGGGGAGACAGGGAACAGGGGAAAAGGGAGAGGGGAAAGAGGCGGAGAGGGAAACGAGGGCTGATTTCGACAGCGTTGTGGCGTTGGCGCCGGGGCAGATGGTGGAGGAAGCCATCAGGATCGCCGAGAGGCTACGGGCAGGCGCGATTCGCCCGGTCGAAGGTGCGACCTGGATCCACCTTGCCTGGAATCCCCGGATCCGGCGCTTCCAGTTGGAGCCATTGGGCGATGACCTGTACAGCGGCTCATGCGGCGTCGCTCTGTTTCTGGCCGCCCTGAGCAGCGTCACCGGTGAAGCCAGCCACGGTGACCTGGCCCTCGCAGCGTTACAGCCGCTGCGCGAGAGTCTGTCACACGACCCCCGGGTTTCCGATGCGCTGATGGGTATCGGTGGGGCAACAGGCCTGGGTTCCGTGATCTACGCCCTCGTCCATGCCGGCCAGTTCCTCGGCGAGGGCACTCTCCTGGAGGCTGCGCACCAGGCTGCCGCTCTCATCACGCCCGGGCGCATCGCCGAGGATCGGGCCCTCGATATCATCTCGGGCGCAGCCGGGGCCATCCTGGGTCTGCTCGCCCTGCACCGCCTCACCGCCTCACCCCCTGGCCCCCTGTTTTCAAGGGTAGGTTGCTCATCCATGGTGGCTGGCTTTGGCGGCGCCCCACCCTCTCCCCAGCCCTCTCCCTCCAAGGGAGAGGGAGCCAGAAGGCTCAAGGGCGACGCACCAGGACCCAGCGAGGATGGAGGCACTGTCAACCTACCCTTGAGCTATCTATTACCCACAAGTTGGG
>DOUV01000350.1 GCA_003520455.1 Chloroflexota bacterium
CGAGGCACTCGAGATTGCTACGCTGGGGGGGGCGCGCGTGCTCGGCCGCGACGACATCGGGGCTCTGGCCGCCGGGATGGCCGCTGACATCGTGGGGATCCGCCTGGGGAACCTCGATTACGCCGGGGCGGCGCCCCACGACCCCGTCGCCGCACTGATCTTCTGCTACCCCCGCAAAGCAGATCTCGTGATGGTGAATGGTCGCACGCTGGTTGACCACGGCGAGCTCCTCGGTTGGGATCTCGGCCGAGTCGTTGCCGAACACAACCGGGTCGCCCGTCGCCTGGTCGCATAACAACCGGTTCCAATTTATGAGTGTTGAGTGACCAGTCGCACCCTCGACGCTCTCGGTTTCGCAACAACAAGGAGGAGAAAGTCCATGCGATCCCGTTTCTGGTTGACGATGAGTTGGCTTGTCGTCCTCAGCCTGCTCGTTGCCGCCTGTGGAGGCGCGGCAACCCCCGCCCCTGCCACTCAGGCCCCTGCTGCTCAAGCCACTGAGGCGCCGGCCGCGCCAACGACGGCTCCGAGCGGCGGCGCGAGCACTGGGGAGAAGTTCAAAGTCGCCTTTGTCTACGTCGCCCCCATCGGCGATCTCGGCTGGACCTGGGCGCAGGACCAGGGTCGCCTGGCAGTCGAAAACGAGCTGGGCGACAAGGTCGAGACTGCCTATATCGAGAACGTACCGGAAGGCCCCGAAGCCACCCGTGTGATCCGCGACTTTGCGCAAAAGGGCTACAACCTGATCTTCACGACCAGCTTCGGCTTCATGGATCCGACGGTAGAGGTCGCCAAAGAGTTTCCCAACACCTGGTTCGTCCATGTCTCGGGGTACAAGACCGCCCCGAATCTGAGCACTGTCTTTGGCCGGATGTACCGGATGCGCTATCTCTCGGGCCTGGTGGCAGGCAAAGCCACCACATCGAATATCATCGGCTACGTCGCCGCCTTCCCGATCCCCGAGGTTATCCGTGGCATCAACGCCTTCACGCAGGGCGTGCGGGCGGTCAACCCCAAGGCTGAGGTCCGCGTTGTCTGGACGAACACCTGGTTCGGGCCGCCGCAGGAGAAGGAGGCCGCCGAGGCCCTGCTCGACCAGGGCGCCGATGTCATCGCGCAGCACCAGGATACCACCGAGCCTCAAAAGGCCGCGGCCGACCGCGGTGCCGTCTCCATCGGCTACGACTCGGATATGCGCAAGTTCGTGGGCGAGACCGTCCTGACCAGCCCCATCTGGGTCTGGGGGCCAAAGTACGCCCAGATCGTCAAAGACGTGATGGCCGGCACTTACAAGACCGAGTCCTACTGGGGAGAGGAGGTCGTCGACCTGGCGCCCTTCAGCGATCGCGTGCCCGACGGCGTCCAGGAATTGGTCGATTCGCAGCGCGATGTGATCGAGAGTGAGAAGGCCGACGTCTTCTGCGGTCCGCTCAAGAACACTGAGGGCCAGGTCATTGTTGAGGAGGGCAAGTGCCTCACCGACGAAGAGATGCTCAGCATGGACTACTTCGTCGAGGGCGTGAAGGGCGAGGCCCCCAAGGTCGGCCAGCCCGGACTCGGCCAGCCATCAGACAAGGTGCAGCCTGCCAGGGCGGTCGGCTCCGCCTCGGGCGGCGCGACGGCGATGGCGGAAAAAAAAAGTAAACTCAAAGTAGCCTTCGTCTACGTGGGTCCCGTTGGCGACCTGGGCTGGAGTTACGCCCACGACCAGGGCCGCCTGGCGATGGAGAAGGCCCTCGGGGACAAGGTTGAGACCGCCTATAGCGAGCTGGTGGCGGAGGGTGCCGACGCGGAGCGAGTGATTCGCGACTACGCCCAAAAGGGCTACGACCTGATCTTCGCCACCAGCTTCGGCTACATGGACTCGGTCATCAACGTCGCCAGGGACTTTCCCGGTACCATCTTCGAGCACGCCACTGGCTACAAGACGGCCGATAATGTGGGCATCTACGACGGCCGCGGCTACCAGGGCTGGTATCTGGCCGGTATGACCGCCGGCCGGATGACCAAGAGCAACAAGCTCGGCTACGTGGCGCCCTACCCGATCCCGGAAGTGGTGCGCAACATGAACGCCTTCACCCTGGGTGCCCGCTCGGTCAACCCCAAAGTGGAGGTTCGTCCGGTGTGGATCTACGCCTGGTTCGACCCGGCCAAGGAGCGCGAGGCGGCTCAGGCATTGATCGACGCCCAGGTTGACGTCGTCGCGCGGGAGAGCGACTCCGCCGAACCGGACAAACTCGCCCAGGAAGAAGGCGTCTACGCCATCGGCTACAACGCCGTCTCGAGCGACGTCGCCCCCGATGCCGTCCTCACGGCACCGATCTGGCACTGGGGTGTCTACTACACCCAGACGGCCGACGATGTCCTGAATGGGACCTGGACGAGCGAGCCGGTTTGGTGGGGCATGAAGGAAGGGATCCTGGACCTGGCGCCCTTCGGCAAGATGGTCCCCCAGAGCGTCCAGGATGAGGTCAACGCGGCCCGGAAGAAGATCGAGAGCGGCGCGTTCGACGTCTTCGTCGGTCCGATCAAGGACAACACCGGCACGCAGCGCGTCCCGGCCGGTCAGGCGATGAGCGACGAGGAGAAGCTGGCCTTCGACTGGCTGGTGGAGGGCGTCGTCGGCGAGATTCCGAAGTAGGCTATCGCGCCATGAGTTGCGCGCGGCTGGGTGAGTCGCAAGAACTCGCCCAGCCGTCCTTATACCCCCAACTCTCGAGTGCGCCGGCGCCTATCGCCTCCGCCTATTCTGTCGGATGTGCTATAGTATGGAGACCGAGACAATCCACATTTCTGATGCATTGTGGTCAGAGACCGTCGCAAGGGGCTCGTGTCTCGCAGAATGATCCTCGACCTGCGCACTGTTCAGCGACATATGCTGTCTCAGTGAGAGGGAGCACATTTCGTTAAGGACAACAATTTTGGCGATCTGCACGCAGGCCAACAAGAGTGTCTGGATCTTTGCTGGCGAAAACCATCTCTATCTTGTCGGCAGACAACGGCGCCGTGTGTGACGCAGCCAACCGCTTGAGTTTGAAGCCGGCAAGGCTCCTTGGGGATCGTGGTCAGAGCATACCAAAGCCGACACATCTCGTCGGCCCGTGCGCAGCAACACATCAACGATCTGTACACCGTGGGCCGCCTCTTCGTCACGCCAGCGATTGTGGAACTCGCGATTGAGCAAATACGGAACTATTCTGGGATCTGATATCAACGATGAGTCTCGCAAAAGAATTGCTATCTTTGCGCAGTCGTGGGAGTATCCCTTGACCGATTCACAGCCCCCCATGGTGGAAATGCGCAATATCACGAAGCGCTTTCCCGGTGTTGTCGCCAACCGCAACGTCACCCTCCGTGTGCGGCCGGGTGAGATTCACGCCCTCCTGGGCGAGAATGGCGCCGGCAAGTCAACCCTCATGAGTGTCCTGGCCGGCCTCTACCGGCCGGACGAGGGGCAAATCTTCCTGCGTGGCCGGCCGGTTGATATCCGCTCACCCAAAGACGCCATCGAGCTCGGAATCGGCATGGTCTATCAGCACTTCATGCTGGTGAAACCGATGACCGTGGCCGAGAACGTGATCCTCGGGCTGGACAGCGGACGCTTCGTCCTGGACCTGGCAAGTGTCGAGCGCGAGCTGAAGGCCCTGACGCAGCACTACCGCCTGGCGGTGGATCCAAAAGCCGCCATCTGGCAGCTGTCGGTCGGCGAGCAGCAGCGCGTCGAGATCCTGAAATTGCTCTACCGCGGGGCCGACATCCTGATACTCGACGAGCCAACCGCGGTGCTGACCCCGCAGGAGTCGGAAGAACTCGGGCGGACGTTGCGGCATATGGCTGCTGAGGGCAAGGCTGTGATCTTCATTACCCACAAGCTTGATGAGGTCATGACCTTTGCCGATCGCGTCACCGTCCTGCGCGCCGGCGAAGTGACGGCTACAGTCAACACTGCCGATACCTCCAAACAGGAACTGGCCCGCCTGATGGTTGGGCGCGAGGTGCTCTTCCACCTGGAGAAGGAGCCCACCACGCCGGGTGAGATCGTGCTCGACGTCGAGAACCTTCACGCCAGCAACGCCAAGGGGTTGCCGGCCTTGCGGGGGGTCTCCTTCACGATTCGGGCGGGCGAGATCCTCGGGATCGCGGGCGTAGCCGGCAACGGGCAGCACGAACTGGCCGAAGTTGTCACCGGTCTGCGGCCTGCCACCGGCGGGACTGTACAGGCTTTTGGGCGCCCGATCACGAACCGCTCGCCGTACGAGGCGATTCAGGCAGGCGTCAGCCACATCCCAGGCGACCGCATGGGCGTGGGCCTGGCCGCGAACATGACGGTGAGCGACAACCTGATCATGAAGGGTTATCGCAGCGCCCCTTTGGCGAACGGCCCCTTCTTCAACTTCGCCGCCATCGGGGATTTCGCCCGGCGCCTGATCGCCGGCTTCAACATCGCCACACCGGCTCCCACGACCCCCGTGCGGATGCTCTCGGGCGGGAACCTGCAAAAAACGATTCTCGCGCGTGAGATTACGGCGAGCCGTGGCCTTCTGATCGCGGTGCACCCCACGCGCGGCCTCGACGTTGGCGCCACAGAAGCCGTGCGGCGCACGCTCCTCGCCGAACGGGGGGCGGGCGCCGCCATCCTGCTCATCAGCGAAGATCTCGACGAACTCCTGGCGATCAGTGATCGCATCGCCGTGATCTACGAAGGCGAGATCATGGGAGTCGTCCCGGCCGAGGGCGCGGACATCGAGGCGCTGGGCTTGATGATGGCTGGGGCCGGCCGCCAGGCCGCCGAATTGCACGCCGGGTCATGAACGGCGTGAAACGGAATGACGCCAGGAGCATGCTATCTTCTGGGCGGGCGATGGCAGCCCCACTCCAATCTGAGCGATTCGGCGCTTTGCGTCCTGGTCAGCAGCAGCCCAGTGTTCAGCATTCGTGACTCCTCGTTTGCTTAATCGCTTAAATTTGGAAAATGGTGCGCTGGGTAGGCGAGGGCAGTGCCCTCGCCCCTATACCCACGATCCCAACAAGAGCATTTGCTTATTGTAAGGAAGCTCGCATGCGCGTTGTATTCGAAAAACGACTCGAAGTCCCTCGGGTTGCCCTCATCCTCGTGCCGATCGTCTCGCTTCTGCTGGCGTTGCTCTTCGGCGCGATTCTGCTGGCAGCCGTCGGTGCACCCCCACTCGAGACGTACCGCGCCATGCTGGTGGGCGCCTTCGGCTCGTCATACGCCCTCTCCGAGACCCTGGTCAAAGCCATCCCCCTGATGTTGACGGGTCTGGCGGTCTCGATCGCCTTCCGGATGCTCTTCTGGAATATTGGGGCCGAGGGCCAGCTGGCGATGGGTGGCTTCGCCGCAGCGGGCATCGCTCTGTTCGGTCCCCCGGCCTTTCCGTGGATCCCCCAGGCCCTCTGGCTGCCGCTGATCATCGTCGGCGGCTTTCTCGTCGGGGCGCTCTGGGGCCTGATTCCGGCGATGCTGAAGGCCTACCTGCGTGTCAACGAGATCATCACCACCCTGATGTTCAACTACATCGCGATTCTGTGGGTGGAGTATCTCTTTTACGGTCCCTGGAAAGATCCCAAGGGGTTCGGCTTTCCAGGTACAGCCCCATTTCCGGAGTACACCTGGCTTCCCCGGTTAGTCGGCCGGGTCCACATTGGGCTGCTCTTCGCCCTGGTAGCCGCCTTCGCCATCTGGCTGATCCTTGGGCGCACCAAGTGGGGCTATGAAATCCGGCTGATCGGCGAGAATCCGGCCGCCGCCCGCTATGCGGGGATCTCGATCAGCCGCAACATCTTGCTCGTGATGATTCTGAGCGGCGGCCTCGCTGCCCTGGCGGGCGTGACCGAGGTCACCGGGATCTCCCACCGCCTGCAACAGGGGCTCACCGTCGGCAACGGATTCACGGCCATCATCGTGGCCTGGCTGGCCAAGCTGAATCCGTGGGGTGTCCTGCTGGTCGCCTTCTTCCTGGCGGGCCTCCTCGTCGGCGGCGACCAGATCCAGATCACGATGGGCCTGCCCGCTTCGATGGCCCTCGTGCTCCAGGGCGCCATTTTCTTCTTCATTCTCGGCGGCGATATATTCACGCGCTACCGCCTGCGGCTCATCCGGACCGGGCCCGCGGTCATCGCGCCACCGGCGGCTACCATCGAGCAGCCGGAGACAGCCTCTCGTTAGGCAGCGGTTGGACCGTGCTTTGGCGTTGGAACATGACGATTGAGTAGAACAGATTTCGACTTCTCATCACTGGCTATTCATTCTGGAGTTGACTGGCTGCTTACGGAGATATTTGCATGACAAGCGCACTGCTCATCTCGATTCTGGCAGTGACCATCCGCGCCGGAACTTCGCTGCTCTACGCCACCATCGGCGAGATTTTTACCGAGCGCTCCGGTATTCTCAACCTCGGGCTGGAAGGCATGATGCTGATGGGCGCCGTCACCGGCTTCGCCGCCGCCTTCCACACCGGGAGCGCCTGGATGGGTGTCCTCACCGCGGTCGTCGTCGGGGGGCTGATGGCCCTCATCCACGCGTTTCTCACGGTCACCCTGCGGGCCGACCAGGTCGTCAGCGGCCTGGCGCTGACCATCTTCGGGATCGGCCTGGCCAGTTTCCTCGGCCAGCGCCTGGGGCCGGGAGGGCACCCGCTGGTGGGCCAGATCGGCCCGCGCTTCGAGCGCCTCGCACTCCCGATCCTCGGCGATTTGCCGGTCGTCGGCCGAGCCCTTTTTCAGCAGGACCTCCTGGTCTATCTCGGCTACCTGCTCGTGCCGATCGCGGCCTTCTGGCTGTATCGCACCCGTGCCGGTCTCAACCTTCGGGCCGTGGGCGAGAGCCCGCAGACGGCCGACGCGATGGGCATCAACGTCACCCGCACGCGCTACCTCTACACCATCTTCGGCGGGATGCTCGTCGGCCTCGGCGGCGCCCACCTCTCTCTCGCCTACACCCCCGGCTGGACGGAGAATCTGACCGGCGGCCGCGGCTGGATCGCGATTGCCCTGGTGATCTTCGCCACCTGGGACCCGCTGCGGGCGGTTCTCGGAGCGATCCTCTTCGGCGGTATCAACGCCGTCCAGTTCCGAATGCAGGCGGCCGGGACCACGATCCCCGCGGCCTTCCTCAATATGTTGCCCTATCTCCTCACCGTCGTGGTCCTGGTGATGATCACCTGGTGGGAGCGCTTCTCCCACCGCATCGGCGCACCCGCGGCCCTCGGCCTCCCCTACATGCGCGAGGAGCGGGGCTAAGCAGCCGCTCCGCCGCCAGCGCCTGCTCCCTCGCCACGCCAGCACCGTAGCCACCTGCCCCCACCGGCTCTCGCGATCCCAGCCCAGCGCGTGGCCCA
>DOUV01000351.1 GCA_003520455.1 Chloroflexota bacterium
CATCTTCCACGCGGCGATCGAGGCGGTGGGCGCGGGCCAGAGTGTGGTCGACGTGGGTTGGCTGCCGCCCGAGGCGCTACCGGTCCACTGGGCGCTCGCCCAGGTGGCACTCTGGCCGATGGACGACACGCTGATCAACCGCACTAAATGCCCGGTCAAGCTCACCGACCTGCTGGGGGCGGGGCTCCCTGTCGTGGCCGAGTCCGTCGGCCAGGTGACCGAGTACCTGGCACCAGAAGCCGGCGGCATCGTGGTCGCGCCCGGCGATCAGCCCGCGTTCGCAGCTGCGACTGCGGCACTTCTCGAGGCGCCCGCACGCGCCGCATCCCTCGGCACTGCCGGGCGCCTCCGATTGGAGCGCGAGTTTGGCTGGCCGCTACAGGCCGCGAAGGCTGAAAGCCTCTATCGCCAGATTGGCGCCCGGGCGTAACCTGCCCGTCGGCTCAGCCGTCATAAACTAAACGGACCCCTGTATTCTCGACCGAGCCAATCGTGACGACGAGGCGAGCCGTTCGCCAGCGATGCGGGCCGATTGGTCTATTGCTGGCCGCGCTTGCCAGTTGCTACACTGCACGATGCATACTCGTTACAAGGAGGCTTGCCGTGCCCCGTCGCATTCCTGTTCCACTTCCGCTCCTCGCCGTGCTTGCTCTCGCCACAAGCCTTCTCGCACCGGTCGCCACGCTCCTGGCCCAAGGCGGCTCCCCAGCAAGCAGCCAGGCAACGAAACTCGCCCCCTCGCCCGGACTCTACTCGCTCTACGACTACAGCAACATCGATCAAACCCAGTACCACCTCGTCGGTGGTCATCAGAGCTACGATTGGCGTGCCCTCGAGCCCACTGAAGGAAGCTACAACTGGGGATCGCTTGATAGGTGGATTGCGGGCGAAGCTGCCAAAAACAAACCAGTAGCCCTGGGAATTGAGATTTACGGTGGTGATGGGCGCCGTATGCCAGATTACGTCTACAGCGTAGCGCCGGCGGTGAACTGCAGTGGGCGCGAGGTGCCGCGCTACTGGAGCAACCAGTTTCTTGCCAAATATCGCCAATTCATTCTGGCGTTTGGTAACAAATATCGAAACGACGCGCGTGTCGCCTGGATCCAGATCGGCGTCGGCATCTATCAAGAGACCCAGCCGGAGAGTTACAGCTACAAGCCCTGTGTTCGTGATGCCATGGCGGCTGATTTGGGCGTGAGCTCCAGCGACACGACTGTGCTCAGTGCCAGGTGGGTCGAGGTCGTCAACTACATTCAGCAGGCCTACAAGGACGCCTTTGGCGATTCGAAGCCCGTGCTCCTGCAGTACGTGCCCACGTTTCTGGATTACACCGAACAACACAACCAGTACAACACGGACGGAACTCTCCGGTGGGAGGGGTGGGTCGACTATGCCGTTGCCCGTGGAATCGGCCTGAAACACGCCGGGCTTCTCGCCGACCACTGGGTTGGAGGCTCAACCTACAGGGATCAACACAACAACTTCCAGACGGTGGCGATCGGCTATGAGCCATTTGGCAACCCCGTTACCACCTACGAGTTGTACTGGTTGCTGTTAGCCGCGTTGAATAACCATGCTGATTACGTTGCCCTCTTTCCGAATGCGTTCACCGGTTGCACGGGATGCCAGATCGACTTCTCTTTTATCTATAATCACTACGACTTCTTCAACGCCCACGCCGGGGTCACCCTGGAAACAACCCCCGACGTCTTCGTCGCCCTGCGCGATAGTTCGTACAAGTGGGGCGACCACGACAATTTCAACTTCTGGATTCAGCAGGACCACGGAGCCTCGGGGGGCAAGAGCAAGGGTGTAACGACCATCCCGGCTGGGAGCGTCTCGTACCCGAACCCCGATATCGAGCTCGACCCCTCGCTGCCGGACCACCCGTACTCGGCCTGGACCCGCCGCACGGACCAGGGCAGTGGCAATCCGTTCATGTATTTCAACGTGGATGACGGTTATATCTTCGGCGGACCGGCGGCAGTCGAGATCACCGTCACCTACCTCGATCGCGGGACGGACAGGTGGCAGCTGACCTACGACTCGGCCAACGGCGAGAAGCTGGCGCGGGAGCAGAGGAAAACCGGAACCGATACCTGGAAGAGCGTTACGATCACGCTCGACGATGCTGCTTTCACGAATGGTATTAACGGCAATGACCTCAAGCTGGATAGTACCGGCGACGGCGACGACTACTTCCATATGATCCGCCTCCGGCGTACCTCGCCGCCGCCGACGCCTGTCCCACAGATTTGCCCCACAGGCGATGTCAACGAGGACGGTCAGGTCAACGCCGACGACGTTCAACTCATCGCCGGCTTCTGGCTGCAGATGAAACCCGAGTATGACCTGGCCAACAGTGATGGACTGGTGACGATTGCGGATATCATGGAGGTCGCCAACCAGTTCGGCCAGGTCTGCCACCCCGCGTAATACGATCACCGCGTTTCGCCGCTGGCGCGGAGCGAGGAACAAAGGTGCGACGCATCCTGAAAGGTGCGTCGCACCTTGTACGGCCGGCGCGCCAACGTATCGAAGAGCGGGCCGGCTGTTTTCCTGGGTGCTGAGATGGGCAGTTTATCCACCCATCGCGTCCAGGAGTTTCTCGGCCTCTTCGGCGGTGATGGTGCCTGCCTGGACCATACGCAGCACAGCCAGCGTCTCGTCACCCAGATCCTCCCCGCCAGGCGGCTCCGACGCTCCTGAGCCCCCGGTACGAAACTGTTGGAGCCACTTCGTCAGCGCACTACGCCACGCGCGGCCCTCGCGCGGCGAGGAGATAGCGTCGACGCCAAAGCCGCTTACCTCACGCTCGACCTCGGCGACGGCTCGCGCC
>DOUV01000142.1:0-1429 GCA_003520455.1 Chloroflexota bacterium
CTCACGACGGTCACGGGCCGGCCGGTAGCCGGTCGAAGGCCGCTCGAGCGCGGCCTCGGCGGTGAATCCTGGCAGTGTCATCGGCTCTTCCCTCCAAAAAGCATGCCCAGGAAGTCGGTGGGGCAGGGGAGCGGCGTTTCGTCGCAGCAAAGTTGATTCGCCATATCGCAGCACAGACCCGGGTGAGATGGCGATACCAGCCAGTCCAGGAGCGAACCTCATACTGATCGAGGCCGACCTCGCCCTTGGCTTCCTCGAAGCAGGCTTCAATCGCCCAACGACTGCCGGCCACCTGAACCAAGGTCTCCAAGGATGTCCCCTCGGGGGCGAAGCAGGCATAGGCCGCCAAGTCGGTCGGATCGCGCAGGCGGCGGCGCCCCACGAGCCAGCGCTTCCAGCCCTCGTGCAGGGGGTCGTTGAGCGTGAGGCGGTACCAGTCGTACCAGCGCGGTCCCTTGGCCCCGTTGCCGACGCTCACGCGGGTCCAACCTTCGACCGGCCGTCCCGCCAGCAAGTTACCAACCCGGCATTGTTGGAAGCCAATCGGGACGTACTCTTTGGCCGAGACGGCCAGCACGGAGCCTTTGGGCAGGCTTTCCAGCCACAACCGGATGCGGCGGGAGTCACCATAGACGCTCTCGCCTGTCACCCAGGCCAAGGGCAGGTGGTGCTCGACTGCCCGCGTGAGGATTGCCCAGGCCTGATTGGGCTTGCTGACATGCTCGACCGCATCCGGAATCCCTGCGGCCCGAGTGCGCTCACGATTCGCCGCCCACTCTTCCGGCACAAAGCGCGCCCGGTCCAAGACGGTATGACCCGTGGGCGGGGCATATGCCAGGAAGACCCCTATCTGGCAGTTCTCCAGCCGGCCCGCTATACTGACGCTTTACCCCCGCCGAGGGCCGGCCCTTCTTGAGGAAGCCGGTCTCGTCCACGATCAAGATGGCCTGCTCATCGCCCAGCTGCTCCACCACGTAGTCACGGATGTCGTCGCGCACCGCATCCGCATCCCGCCCGATACAGAAATTGCTGCACCCCGGACGGCGTCTTGTCACCGCTGGCCTCCGCCAACTGCCAGCCGTTCTTGCGCTCCACCGCGCTCAGCCAGCCCTTCACCTAGGCTGCCGCCCGCTCTCGCGCTTCCCAGCGGGCGAACCCCGGCCCGATCCGTTCCATCAGTCGGTCCAGTTCCGCTGCCCATGTTTCGACGTCTTCCACCTTGACCCTCCGCGCTTTCGTCGAGGGTCATTCTATCACAGTTCGCGGCTAATTACAACTGTAGTACTAGAGCACGTACCCGCGACAGTTGCGGGTATTGGGCTGAAGCCAGGCACTTCCTCCCACCGCTGAAGCGACCCTGTTGGCGAAATCGTTTCCAGAGAGGGCGAGCAGTTCGTAGTGCGCGCTTCAGCGCGCTGAAGCGCGCACT
>DOUV01000142.1:1475-5645 GCA_003520455.1 Chloroflexota bacterium
GCACCAATTCGCCAACAGGGTCCTGAAGCGGGTGGGCTTCCGCGCCTAAAGGAGAGTGTTGTGATGTACCGCCGGCGGAGAGGCGAAGGTCAAGGCTCAGCAAAGGTGCCGACAGTTGCATTCACGGCACGCGCGAGATCCGCCGAACGAAGGAGGATGCCTGCCTCGGGTGTGCCCGCGCTGATCGTTACCCACTCTTGCTCAAGAACGCCCCTATCGAGGAGGATCCGAAGGCCCTTTTCCTGTAGTCCCAACGGGGTGATCGCGCCCACTTCGTAGCCGGTCATTCGTTCCACTTCCTTGCGCCGTGCCAGCCGAAAGCCGTGCTCGCCGAGCGAATCGGCCAGGCGCGCGAGGCTCAGACGCCTGTCGCCGGGGATCAGCACGCACAGCGAGAGCCCGCCCGCCGAGGTGACGATCATTGCCTTGGTTACCTGGGACAGCATCACATGGCGCTGGGCGGCGGCCTGCTCCGCCGTATACACAGGCCCGGCATGGACTTTGACCCAGTACTCGATCCCCAGGCGATCCAGCATGTGAGTGGCAGGCGTCATCATCGATCGTTGCTCCCGAGACAACCGAGTGGAAGCGTGCGACGCACCTCCGAGATGCGTCGCACCTTCGTCAAGTCTAACTCGTTTCGACGGACGGCACAACATCCGTAGGGCTCCGGGGTCCGCCCGCATCCGTGGCAGCTTGCCGAGGAGCCCGGAGGCTGAAGCCTGACTACCCAGATGAGTAGTTGACCTCGAAGATTCCAGAACCTATACTGCTGTTCCGTAATAGAAATGACTATTTCTGTCTCGGAAACACCAAACTATACGACAAGAAGCGTTGAGCGAGCCTTTGACGTCCTGGCACTGATCGGGTCGCACCCTGCGAGCCTGCGGGATGTAGCGGTCCACCTTGGCTTGAACCGCAGTACAGCTTATAAGACCCTTGCCGCCCTGGAGGTAAGGGGATACGTGCGCCGCGATCCGGACAGTGCTGTGTACTTTTTAGGGGCCAAGATTCTGCAACTGGCCACACTCTATCGAGAGCAGAATCCTCTCATCAAAGTCGCGAGGCCGTACCTCGAAACATTGCTGAGGGAGACGCGGGAGACGGTCCATTTGTGTGTCCGCGAAGGTCTCTCCTCGGCGTGTGTTGATCGCATCGATAGCCCCCAAAGCATTAAGCTGTCCGTCAAACTCGGCGAGACGACGCCTTTGCATGTCACGGCTGCCGCAAAGGCGATATTAGCCTATAGTCCCGGGGACATTGTGGCGGAAGTCTTGAAGCGTCCCCTGCAGCCATTCACGTCGAACACCATTACAGATCCAGACTGCCTTCGAGAGGAACTGGAGACAATCCGCAGGCGTGGTTTTGCAAAGAGTGACGGCGAGCTGACGCCCGGGGCGCGATCGGTCACAGCGGCCATATTCGATGCCTCGAACCACGCGATCGGCAGTGTGGGCGTGTCGGGACCGAGTTCGCGCCTGCCGGACGAGGTGATCTTGCGTTATGCGACGACGGTAACCGAAGTGGCGGCACGGATTTCGGGCGAGCTTCACCTCAAGCATCCAATAGGATAGCGTGTTCCGAGCGCGGCAGTCAAGGCGTCAGAGTTCCGACATCGGGTGGGGATCGTCCTGGCCGACGTTGAGTTGGAAGGGAACAGGAGATGGCAAGCGCTCACTCTCAGTACCGGGAGTTCGAAAACGTGGATCCGTTCCCGTTCTACGAGGAACTTCGTCAGGTGGCACCCCGGTATGATGAGAGCACCGAGGCGTGGTTGTTCACGAGCTACGAGCAGTGCGCTTTCATCCTTCGTCGAGGCGACCTTTTTCGGCGCGTGGACAGCGTTCTGCCGAACTTCGATCGAGCGGATGGGAACGGGATCAAGGGTACGGGGCGCAAGCTGGAGATGTTGGACCTCGGTGAGGAGCACGACGTCCTCCACAAGTACCTCGTGAATCTCCTTTCGACGGAGGTGGCCACGAGCTATCGCACGCCGGTGATCCGCCCGATTGTGGAGCGCTTGATCGATCGGTTCGCCGGGCGGGGCCGGGCGGAGTTGGGCGAGGCGTTGGCAGACAAGGTGCCGATGTACGTCACGGCCGCCTTCCTCGGGGTGACGCGTGAAGACGACGAGATGGTAGAGCGCATCCGGCGCTTGCGCCGCGACATCGCGCGGTGGCAGGAGAGCCAGGGAGCGGTGCCCGAGGATCTGGAGATTGGCACGAGGGCGGCTGTTGCGCTCAGGGAGTTGCTCATGCGGGTCGTCCGCGAGCGCAAGAAGCAGCCGCGGGACGACCTTGTCAGCGAGATGTGGCGGTCGGGCCCGCTGCCGGGTTGGGGTGAAGACGACGTGGTGCTCCAATGCATGGGATACTTCGGTGGGGCGACGGAGACCCAACAGTTCCTCCGGAATCTGATTTACGTCCTGCTGACGCGTCCGGACCTGCACGCCAGGCTGCGAGCGGACCGCGACGTGATGATCCCTCGATTTGTCGAGGAGACCCTGCGCTGCATCGGGGTCGTCCACTGGCAGCCGAGGGTCGCGAGGCGAGATATCACCCTCGGCGGTGTGCCTCTCAAAAGGGGCGATCGTGTGGTTGCCATCTTCGCGGCGGCCAATCGAGATCCCCAGCGCTACCGAAAGCCGGCGGAGATTGATCTTGACAGCGAGGAGCACAAAGGCCACCTTGCCTTCGGCCTCGGTCCAAGGTTCTGCATCGGATCGGCGATCGCGAGAGCGCAGGGTTACGAGGTGGTCGATGCGCTGCTGGCGCGCCTGCGAAAGCTGCGGCTGGATGGCCAGGCGGAAGCGCCGCACCTCAGGGCCTTCCATGTCCGGTCCTTCGCCCCGCTGTATGCCCTCTTCGACAGTGATGAGCGGTACGCGGGAGGGCGAGGGCAGGGCGGTGGCCTACCCCGTGCGGTGTGATGAGGGGAGGGCGCTCGGCGACGCCGTTGCAGCTGGGATACTGTTTTCATGAGAATCGGGAGGTCATAGGTGGCGCTGGAGCCAGGGAGCTCAGAGACTCACACACGTAGAGAAGAGAGAGATCTGTCCGCCGCTCAATCGGGCATCCTTGATGTCATCCGCTCACGTCGCGTGTCCCGCCGCTTCAAGCAGAATCCGGTATCTCGCGAGCATATCGAGCTGATTCTGGAAGGTGCACGGTGGGCCCCGAGTGGGGGCAACCGGCGTCTCAATGTTTACATAGTCATCCAGGATCCCCAGACGATTCGGAAGCTGCGAGCCATCTCGCCCGGGATGCTTCCTTCCCCGCCGGCCGTCATTCTGATCTGCCTCGATACGGCCAAATCGCTGGCTCTCGGGTTCCAGTATTGGGAACAGGCATCGGCGTACGTCGATCTGGGAACAGCGATGGAGAACATGCTGCTCGTCGCCCATGTTCTTGGCCTGGGCGCCTGTCCGGTGATGTCCTTCCATCGCCCAGCCGTCCAACTGCTTCTCGACCTCCCGGAAACACTCGTCCCAGAGGTGATGGTGATGCTGGGGGAGCCGGAGCAGCCCCCGCGAGGACGTTCCAGGCCGGTCGACGTCAATGCGTTCACACACTGGGAGCGGTACGGTGGATCTGCAGATGAGCACGGACGACGTACGAGTCGAAACGCTTGAATTGCTCTGTTACCTCATGACATCGGCGCGGGGTGTCATTTATGAACCGCGCCTGTATGCCCCATACCGGCTGGCGGAAGGCGCGCGGCGGCTCATTCTGTTGATGGATAAAGCAGGAGTCGCCGACCCGGAGTGGCGCGCGGTTGTCACCGAGATTGAGCGCAATCTCATGCGATCGATTACGGACGAGGAAGCTTGTAAGCAATTCATCGACGAGGTAGTTTTGCGCCTGACGGCTCAACTGAAGGCGGTATGATCCTTCGCCGCAACGTCTGCCCTCACATATGGGGCGGACGGGTTGTGGCGGTGTTGTTTTGCTCAAGAACCCCGTATTTCCGGGTTTTTGAAATGGGACTGAGCGTTCTCGCTTGCGGGCGTATCGCCAGGTGAAGGGGCGGTAACGGCCCATGAAGCCAAAAGGAGGAGTGACGTCATGCAGAGACAGACATTTCGGTTCCTGTTGATCGTTTTGCTGGCGACCGCTGTGTCGCTGGCGGCCTGTGGCGGCCAGGCTCCCGCTCCGGCGGCCCCGACAGAGG
>DOUV01000919.1 GCA_003520455.1 Chloroflexota bacterium
AGACGGCCCACCGGGCCGTCTCTACAGGGTGCAGTCGAGGACGACCTGGAGTGCCTCTGCCGGGTGCTGGTCGAGGAGGCGGAAGGCTTCGGCGGCGTGCTCGAAGGGGTGCACGTGGGTGATCAGCGGCCTGAGATTGAGGCGTCCCTCGGCCTGCAAGCGCATCACTGTTTGCGCCAGGCGGAGCCGGTTCCAACGATAGGTCAGCTCCGGATTGATGCCCGAGATCTGCGAACCGACCACCGTGATGCGGTTGTGGTGGAACTCCTCCCCCAGGAAGAGCCCGCTGGCGTCCCCCTGGTAGAAGCCGAGCGCGACCACCTTCCCGGAATAGGCCGTTGCTCGGATTGCCTGGTGCAGGGCCACGGTGGAGCCAGAGACTTCGAACGAGACATCCGCACCCCGGCCGCCCGTCAGCGCCTTGATCCGTTCCGCCGTGTTGCCCTCAGCCGGGTTGATTGCGACGTCGATGGCGCCCGTCTCCCTCGCCTTTGCCAACCGCGCCTCCAGCAAGTCCACGCCGATAACAGCGACGCCGGACCCTTTGGCCAACTGGGCGACGATCTGGCCGGGTACTCCCAACCCGAAGATAGCCACGGTCTCGCCGATGCGGATGGCGGCATCGTGGACGCCGTTGAGTGCCACCGCTCCGATGTGCGAGAAGATGCCCAGGATGGGCTCGAGACCGGCGGGGAGGATGCGTCCTCGAACGTACTCCTCGTCGGTGATGTGATGGGTGCGATGGCCCCACGCCCCGTAGATGAGATCGCCGACCTGTACGGCCCGCACCTCCGCTCCTCGTTCGACGACCTCACCGACCTCCTCGTACCCCCAAGTGCTGACCGGGTACGCCTGGTCTGGCGCGTCCGCAGCCGTGAACAACCGGCGGTCGGGGTCCCAGCGCTTGTGGAGAGAAGGGTTGCTGCCGCGGTAGGTCGCCAACTCCGTCCCGGCGCTGATCCCTGAGTAGAGCGTTCGCAGCCGAACCTCGCCCGGCTCGAGCGGGCGATCTTCATAGCGCTCGAGGGCGATCGTTCTCGGCTGGGTGAGGACGATGACCTGGCCCATGCTCCCTGGCCTGTAGGGGAGGCAATGAGGAATGAATGCCGCTATCCCTTCACCGCCCCCGCCGTCAATCCCTTCGTGAGGAAGCGCTCGAAGAAGAAGAAGAGTACGACGATCGGAACAGTGATGATGACCGAGCCCGCCATCAGCATTGTCTTGGGGACCTCCTGGGTGTCGAGCTGCTTCACGCCCAGCGAGAGCGTCCAGGCGTCGCGCTGCTCAAGCAGAAAGAGCAGGGCGTAGAGAAACTCGTTCCAGGCAATCATGAAGACATAGAGGGCGGTCGAGGCGATGGCCGGTATGGCCAGTGGGATGACGATCCGCCAGATCGTTTGCAGCCGGGAGGAGCCGTCGATCATGGCTGCTTCCTCCAGTTCGACTGGAATCGTCTGGAAGTAGGATCGCAGCATGTAGAGCGCGACCGGCAGGGTTGCCGAGAGATAGACAACAACCAGGCCGATCAGGCGGCGGGTGACATCCTGGCGCAGCCCCAGGCGACTGAACAGCACGAACAGGGGAATCGCCAGCACAATCGCCGGCAGCATGTAGACCAGCAAGATCCCCCAGTTGACGGCTTTCTTGCCTCGAAACTCCAACCGCGTGGCGCCGTAGGCCGCGAGAATGGCGACAGTCAGGGTCAGGGTCGTCGTGGTGATGGAGACGATCACGCTGTTGACGATGAAGGTACCAAAGCCCTGGCCACCCTGGCTGACCGGCCTCAGTACATCAATGTAGGTCTTCATCGAGCGGACCAGGGTCCAATCAGGCACCAGGCTGCCAGGCTCGATCAGTACGCCCTGGATCGACCGGAACGAGAGCAGCACCATGTAGTAGAAGGGGAAGGCGGTGACGATGAAGAAGAAGAGAATGCCCACCCAGCGTAGCACCCCGCGGATGAGGAATTGTTCGACCGCTTCACGCGAGAATGTCATGGGCTTACTCCTCCACCTGCACGAAGAACCAGCGGAAGTAGATGAAGAGCAGGACCGCCAGGATCAGTGCCAGCACGATCGAGAGCGCGGCCGCCGACCCCACGTCCGAGCGGCCAAAGAGCCAGTCGTAGATCTTGACCGGGATCACCTCGGTACCGGCGGCACCACCGGTGAGCAGGAAGATGTCGTCGAACTTGTTGAAGGTCCAGATGAACCGCAGCACGATCAGGGTGCCCATCACCCCGGCCAGTTGCGGCATGGTGATGTACCAGAATCGCTGGGTCAAGCTGGCGCCGTCCACTTCCGCTGCCTCGTAGAGGTCATCCGGCAGGGCCTGAAGGCGGGCCAGGAAGAAGAGGAAGGAGAACGGGAAGTAGCGCCAGCCCTGAAACAGAAGGACCACGGAGAGGGCCAGGGGAAAGGTGTGCAATCCGGGCAAGCCCAGGTCGATACTGCGCTGGCCCAGGTAGGAGATGCGTTGCGCTCCGAACCAGTCAGCCGACCACTCGTTGATGATGCCGAACTGGGCGTTGAGCATGATGCGCCAGACGAACGCCACCGCCACCACCGGCGCGATGTAGGGGAAGAGCATGAAGCCGCGCCATATGTTGCGGCCGGGGAAGAAATCGCGGGCCAGCAGGGCCGCGATCAGTCCCAGAAGAATCGGCAGTGCCGTGCCGACTGAGGCATAGATCAGCGTCGTGCGAAGCAACGTCAAGAATCCACGACTGCCTATGACGCGCTCGTAGTTGGCCAGGGTCGGCCGGAACGCGAGGAAGTTGATGTTCTGCAGTTCGATCAGGCGGACGCGCTGGAAACTCAGCAAGATGTTCCAGATTACCGGGAAGATCACAAGTCCCAGGACGATCAGGATGGGAATCGCGAGGAGCGCGTAAGCCAGGCGCTCTTCCTGTTGGGCCATGGTCGGCCCGGCGCGGCCGGTGTCCCGCCGAGAGGGAGCAGTCACAACGCTCATACTCGACTCCTTCGGGATAGGCGATGCGTGACGCGTGATTCCACGGATCACGCATCACGCATCACAGAACTCACGGTGCCAGTCAGGGGCGGATCAGGACGACCGTCGCTACTCCTTCAAGTCCCGCACGGCCGCGGCCATCTCAGTAGCGGCTTCCTCGGGTGTCAAGGTCCCGCCGAGCACCTCGCTCAGCGCCTTGGGCACCACCAACGACTCGTAGACGGCGGTGACCAGAGCGCCCTGGCCCTGGGTGAAGCCCCAACGGTCGAAACTGCCGGCGCCCTGGATCAGGGTGTTGATGATCTCATCACCGTAGATGTCACCCAGCCTGGCCTTGCGGTCCACACCGGTTTCCAACTGCTTCCAACCATCGATGAACTTCGTGGGCTCCTCGGGCGTGCCCTGCCGCATGGGGAGCTTGCCCTCGACCGACACCGCCAGCCAGTCCAGATAGCCCTCGTTGAACCAGAACTTCAGAAATTCCTGGGCCGCGGCGACATCGGCATTGGCTGTGATACCCATGTAGCTGACCTGGCCATACTGGGCCGGCTCGGAGCCGCTGGGCCCCACGAAGGCGGGCACGATGCCACTGTTTTTGGCCAGGTAGGCCGGGTCTTCCTTGCACTCGGGGCAGGCCGGGAAGGCGTTGTCGCGCAGGCCGGCCATCTCATCCAGGACGAAAGGGGACCAGACGATCATTGCGGCCTGGCCGGCGAAGTAGGTGGCCCGGGTACTGACCACGTCCTGCACGCCGGCGGGAGCGTAATTCTTCATCAGATCCGCGTAGAAGTTGATCGCCTCGACACACTGGGGCGAGTCGAGGGTGACCTCCCCCGCGTCGTTTACCAACTGGCAGCCGTTGGCCAGGGCAAAGTGCTCCCAGGTCTGCTGGGTGAAGACGGCCCCGGGGTCGGTAGCGGCGGTGATGCCGTAGAAGTTGTTGCCCGGATCGTTGAGCTTTTCGGCAGCCGCCCGAATCTTGTCGAAGGTGTCAGGGGCGTCCAACCCCGCTTTGTCGAAGAGATCCTTGCGATAGATCAGCAACTGGCCCCAGCCGTCGGTGGGTACCGCGGCGTAGTTGCCCTCGAGGGCGACCATATTCAGGGGACCCTGGGCAAAGGTCTCTTTGCCCAGATCGTTGATCACCTGGGTCGCCGCCTTGGGATCGAGAATGCCCTGCTCGGCCCAGCCGATGGCGAAATCCACCGGAAAGAACACCACGTCGGGCAGTGTCCCGGCCGCTACGGCCGCCGTCACCAGACTGGGCAAGGCATCTTCATTGGTCAGAGCCAACTCCACGTTGATACCACTCTGCTCGGTGAAGCGTTTGAGGATCTTCTGGGTCGCCGCGGCGCGTTCGGGCTGCTCTTCGGTGCTCCAGAAGGTGATCGTCGTGCCGGGCACCACGACCTCTTTTTCGACGACTTTGGTGACCTCTTTCTCGACCTCCTTCTCGACGACGGTGGTCACCTCTTTCTCGACCACCTGAGTCACGACTTTCTCGATGACTTGAGGTGTGGGTACGGTGGCGGCGCCTCCTCCGCCACACGCTGCGAGCACCACTGCCGCGACCAGCAGGAGTGCCAATAGGGTGAAACGGCGCTCGTTCATAGAGTCCTCCTTCACGTTGGTACCAGGGATCGTCAAGCGGAAAACACAAGGCCTCGGTTTGCGGCTTGCATTTTATGCGTCAGCACCTCATTTGTTTCCCTGCTCACTCCGCAGCCACAGGACGCCGTACGGAGGAACGGTGAGCGTTCCTGTCTGGCCGGCATTGACGCTGTACGTGCGACCGGAAATCAGGTCGGTGAGGCCGGCATCGGAACGGATGCCGGCCATCGATAGGTCGGCCGCGAAGGATTGGGCCGTGGCAGAGACGTTGTGGATGCACAGCACGCGACTTGAGTTGTCAGGCGCCGTACGCACGAAGCTGAACAGGGCCGGATTGACAGCAACGATCTGTTGCCCACCCTGCGGGTGGAAGGCAGGCTGGCGGATGCGAGCTTTGATCAGGGCACGGTAGCGGCTGAACACCTGGTGGCGCAACGACCTGGTCTCGGCCAACTCCCGTTCCAACGCGGCCCGCTGGAACTTCTGCCGATTGATCGTACGATACCGGTCGGTCTGGGCGACGCCCTCCCGCCAGCTTCGACTCGCGAAGAGACTGTGCACGTAGATCCCAGGCACGCCAGCCAGACTCAGCAGGATGGCCTGGGCGGCCATGAACCGGTCGATCTGGGTCGATTGCGGCTCGTCGGCGGCCGGGTCATTGAGCGCATCGAAGTAGTTGATGTTCAGCTCGTAGGGGCTCCGGCTGCCGTCGGGATTGGTCTTGTAAGAGACGTAGCCACCGTGGGCCTGGGCCAGATCGACGAGGCCCTGGACCTCGGCCAGGCTCAAGATGCCCTCAGCCGGTCGCACGCCGATTCCGTCGTGGGAGGCCAGAAAGTTGAAGAAGGTCGTCTGGTTGGAGGGCGTTGTGAGATCTGCGGCCCACGCTTGCAGGTGGCGCGCATCGCCGGTCCGGAAGGCGTGCAGGGTAAGTGGGGGCAGCGGGAATTGGTAGACGAGTTGGGCCTCGTTGGTACCGTCACCGAAGTAGCTGATGTTCTCAAGGTGGGGCACATTTGTCTCGGTGATCAGCAACGTCCGCGGCGCGACCGCGTTCAGTACGGTGCGCCAGAATTGCACGACCCGGTGCGTCCGAGCCAGGTGAATGCACGCCGTGCCGACCTCTTTCCACAAGTAGGCGATCGCATCCAGGCGAATGAACTGGGCACCGTGGGCCACATAGTGCAAGAGCACGTCGGTCATCGCCAACAAGACCTCGGGGTTGGCGTAATTCAGGTCGATCTGGTCGGTGCTGAAGGTCGTCCAGACGTGCTCGACACCATGCGCCGCCTCCACCGGCGTCAGCAGCGCCAGGGCCCGCGGCCGGGTGACGGTGGAGAGGTCGGTCGTCGGGTCCACGGTGATGAAATAGTCGCGGAAGCGGGGGTCGCCGACCAGAAAGCCCCGAAACCAGGCGCTGCTTGCCGAGATGTGGTTGATTACCGCGTCGACCATCAGGCGAAAGTGAGCCGCCAACCGCTCGATGTCGGACCAATCGCCCAGCGCCGGATCGACCTCGAGGTAATCGACGACCGAGAAGCCGTCGTCGGAAGTGGAGGGGTAGAAAGGGAGAATGTGGACACCGGTCAGGATGCCTCCGACCCGAGCTGCCAGCAGTTCATCGAGGCTCTGTAACGGCGGTTTGCCCGATTCCTGCACCTGATCACCGTAGGTGATCAGGATGATGTCGTGTTCATCCACGCGGCTGTCGCCGGCCGGCAGCTGCAATCCCGGAAAGGTCCGAGCAAACGCTTCCAGCCGCGGTACCAGGCGCGCCAGCGCCTGTTGTGCCTGGGCGGGCGGATACAAGGCATTGAGATGGGCAGCCAATTGGCCGATGTGAGACGACGCAATCGTTGGAACGGGTTCAGGCATCAGCAGGGTCGCTCTCCAAAGCGTAACAGGTGGTCAGATTTCGCCATTCTCGTTTTCGGGGTGACCGGTACTCGACTCCCGCACCACCAGGGTTGGGCTGATCAGAATTTGCGGCCACGATGAGGGCCGGGCGGTAACGAGCGTCAAGAGAATCTCGACGACGCGATGACCGATCTCGGCAATCGGCTGGAAGACTGTCGAGAGGGGCGGCGTGCTGTAGGCCGAGGAGGCGAGCCCATCGAAACCTACCATAGCTACGTCGCGACCGACACGGCCGCCAGCGTTGTGTACGGCTCGCATCACGCCGTAGGCGACCAGGTCGGTCACGGCTACTATGGCCGTCGGGCGCTCCGCCTGTGCCAGCAGCATCCGGCCCGCCTGATAGCCCTCGCGCTCAGTCATGTGCTCGACCGCGATGATGCGCTGCGGCTCGACGGCTCGCCGGGCCGCGCGCAGCGCTTCTTCATAGCCCTGCTGGCGGCGCAAGACAAAGCTGTAGTGTGCCGGGCCGCTCACGTAGGCGATGCGGGTGTGTCCCAGGGCCAGGAGATGCCCGGTCGCCAGGCGCACGCCGGCTGTGCCATCCACATCAATCCAGGCATAGTCAGCGTCGTCATCGGTGCGGCCGAAGAGCACGAAGGGAACGTCAAGGCGGCGTAACAGGTCAACGCGGGGATCGTGCCGCCGGCCGCGCACCAAAACCATACCGTCGACCCGGCCACCCTGGACAAGCCGGCGGTAGGTCTCGAGTTCGTGGGTATCCGGCGCCCGAGCCGAGATCAACAGGTCATAGCCGTGGCGGGCTGCCTCGACACCTACCGCACTCAGAAACTCGGTAAAGAAGGGCTCGTTGAGCCGTTCGGGCGGCGTCGGGATGACAAAACCCAGGGCCTGCGAGCGGCGTGTCTGGAGTTGCCGCGCGCTGAGATTCGGAATGTAGCCCAATTCGCGGGCCACGGCTTGAATATGGCGCCGAGTCTCCTCATTGACGTCGGAAAAGCCATTGAGGGCTCGGGAGACCGTCGTGACCGAGTAGCCGGCTCGCTGCGCCACGTCGCGCAAAGTCACTGGCATTCCTGGTATGCTCCTGAGCGGCGATCCTGCGGAAAAGGATGGCAGAAGCGGGGTGATGTTGGGCCTTAGTGGTGGACGTAACCGTGGTCCGAAACGTTTCGGGTCAGGTGCTAGCATAATCCAAAACGTTTCGGGTGTCAAGGGCGGTGGAGGACTGGGGTGTACGCACGAGTTGTCAGGGAGGTGGCGGAGCCAGCAGAACCTAACCCCCCGGCCCCCTTTCCCTCGCAGGGAAGGGGGAGGCGGAGGGCCGCGCGGCCGGCTGGAACGCGGCTGGCTCCCCTCCCCGACGCGGGGAGGGGCTGGGGGAG
>DOUV01000764.1 GCA_003520455.1 Chloroflexota bacterium
CGCCACCATCAGGGCCCGCGGCCCACTGCGTGCCCGTGTGACGCGAAAGCCCCGCTGCTCCAACTGCTGGGAGAGTGACTCGTGGTGGATGAGCTCTTCGTCGGCCAGCAGCAGGAGTGGCGGCCCGTCGGTAGGTGGTGGACGGCCTTCTGGTCGCTCCTCGCCCGCAATCACTGCCACCGTCAGACGGCACCTCCCCACAACGCCGGGTCGTCCAACTCGCTTGCGTAAGGTGCCACGCATTTCGGGATGCCTGGCACTCTGGTCACAGGAACTCCATCATGGCGTGGGTCGCCACTTTCGTCAAACGTGGCGGGGTGAGGCTCTTTCAAGAACAGCGCTCGCCGCTGCCATTCGCCCTCAGTTGTGCGGTGGATGCAAGAGTACGAGACCCTCTTTGCGGAGTGAGAGCTTGATCATCTCTCCTGGCGTCAGGGAAAGTGGGGTGTAGGTGTAGGTCGGGAAGGAGACCTCGACGTCGTGACCGTTCGGGAGCGACACGCGGAGGGTCTGCAAGCTGGAATTGGGGTGCCGGCTCACGATCCGGCCGTCTACCTGGTTGTGCCGCACGGCGCTCATCACGGGCCGGTCCGGGTAGAGGATCTTGATATCCTCGGGCCGGATGTAGGCCGTCACCATCATACCCACATCGACCGGTTGAAGCGGGGCCTCCAGGCATAGACCATCCCAATCCAGGAGGAGGCCGGCCGGCATCGTTTCGACCACCCGGGCCTGAAAGACGTTGGAAACCCCTAAAATCTCGAGAACCCGATTACTGGCCGGGCGACGAAAGACCGCCTCGATCGGCCCGACCTGCTCGACCCGCCCCTCGCGCATGACTGCCAGCCGGTGGCCGACGGCGAAGGCATTATCCAGACTGTGGGTGACGTAGATGACGATCAGGCCCGCCTCGGCCTGCAACACCTGCAGGTCCTCTTGCAAGCGCTCGCGGATGGCGACGTCCAGCGCCGAGAAGGGCTCGTCCAGGAGCAGGACCTTCGGGTCAGCCGCCAGCGCTCGGGCAAGCGCCACTCGTTGCTGCTGTCCACCCGACATCTCGTGCGGGTAGCGATCGACGACGTGCGCCAGATGCATCCGTTCCAGCAAGACCAGGGCCTGCTCGCGGGCCCGCCGCTGCCGCCATAGGGCATAGGCCACATTCTCGAGCGCGGTCAGATGCGGGAAGAGGGCGTACTGCTGAAAGACGTACCCGACACGCCGCACGCGCGCGGGCTGGTGAACCACCGGCTGGCCGTGGCCCCGGCGAAAGAACGCGGTTCCGTCCAGGGTGATCTCCCCACTATCGGGCGTCATCAGCCCCGCGATGGCGTTGAGGGTCTGCGTCTTCCCGGCGCCCGAGGGGCCAAAGAGGACCAAGATTTCTGTGCCTACCTCCAGCCGAACCTGCAGATGAAATGTCCCCAGACGTTTTTCGATGTCGATATGCAGGCGGACCGGATCCATCAGCGTTCGATCCCAATCTGAGCGTGGGGCTGCGGTCGGGGCTGCGTCTGCTCCAGCCGGCGCACCGACCAGAGACTGAAGAACCCCAGCGCGGTCATCACGAGCACCATCTGGTTGGCGAGGTCATACTGGCGGTTCTGCACCGCGTCGTAGATCGCCAGCGGGAGCGTTTGCGTGCGGCCCGGGATGTCCCCCGCCACCATCAGCGTGGCGCCAAACTCGCCCAGGGCACGGGCCGAGCCCAAAATCAGGCCGGCCAGGATCCCACGGCGCGCCAGTGGCAGGGTCACACGCCACAACACCGCCGGCTCGGACGAGCCCAAGGTGCGGGCCGCGTTCTCCAGAGCGACGTCGACGTTGGCGATGGCCGCGCGCGCTGCCTGGACCATCAACGGGAGACCCACAACGGCGGCGGCCAGCGCAGCGGCCTGCCAGGTAAAGAGCAGGCGGACATCCAACCACTCGACGAGCGGGCTGCCCCGTCCCAGGGTCAGTAACAAGTAGTAGCCGATCACGCTGGGCGGAAGCACGAGGGGCAAATTGATCAGGGTCTCCACGACAATCTGACCGGGAAAGCGGTAACGCGCCAGTACCAGGGAGAGCGCGAGCCCAACCACAAAGAGACAAACCGTGGCCACGACCGTCACCTGAAGCGAGAGCAAGAACGGATGCCAGTTCATTGGGCGGGCTCCTCGCCGGGCAGGACGAAGCCGTATTTGCGCATAATCGGTCGCCCCTGCGGCCCATTGATGAAGGTCGCAAATTGCCGTGCTTCCCGTTCGTGCCGCGTCCCTTTGATCACGGCCAGCGCCTGGTCAAGCGGCGGGTACAATTCCTGCGGAACGAGCACCCAGTGCCCATCGCCCTGGACACTCAGCGACAATGCCACGATCGCGACATCAGTGTTGCCGGTCGCGGCATATTGAAAGGTCTGGCGAACATTCTCGCCCAGGACCAGTTTGGGCTGTACAGCCTCCCAGATTCCGGCCGATTTCAGGGCGGCACGAGCGGCCATCCCATAGGGCGCATGCTCGGGATTGGCAATCGCAATCCGTTTTACCTCTGGGCGGGTCAAATCCTCGATCCGTTCGATCTGCAACGGGCTGTCGGCCCGGGTCCAGAGGGTAATCTGTCCCCGCGCGTAGAGCGCCTTGGTCTCAGGGAGGATGAGCCCCTGCTGTTCCAACTCGTCGACATAGCCAACATTGGCAGCGGCCAGGAGATCCACCGGCGCTCCCTGCTCGATCTGCTGGGTCAGTTGGCCAGTCGAGCCAAAATTGAAGGTCACCTTCGTGCCGGTCTGTTTTTCGAAGAGTGCGCCAAGTTCGTTGAAGGCCGGTGTCAGATCGGCAGCCGCTGAAACGGTCAGGGTCACCGGCTGCGCGGGGCTGATGGTCAGGGGGCTGCCACAGGACGCCAGCAGCACGGAGAGAGCGAGCGCGAAGAAAACAAGGACTATCCGCCGCATCGAGACCTCCTTAACGTCGTGTTGGACTGCCAGCATGACCGTTCTCTGCTATCATCTGCTGGCAGGTATCAAGCCAGGCGAGCATCGCCTCAATCTGGCCGATACGAAACTGGCAGACGA
>DOUV01000183.1 GCA_003520455.1 Chloroflexota bacterium
CAGGGGCTCACGCCGGGGACCGCCCCGCAGGGCACCCCAAGCGAGAACGCCCGGTAGGGGGGTCCCCGGTGGGGGAGCCCCACAGGGCAGAATCGAGCGCAATACCCCAACAAGGCCAATACAAAGTTTGTTTCTGTCGCGGCTTGAATGTATAATAAACATGTCTAGGCGATACTGTTTGGCAACCGACGCGAATCCGGCTATAGTTTCGCGGCCCTCTGTTGGCACGGTATCGCCTAGACAACGCTACCGATTGCGCCAGCAGGGGGCTTTTCGCTTCCCAATGCTCATTTGCAAAGCGTTTCGCTTCAAGCTCAGGCCGACCCCATCTCAGGAACAGATGTTCCGGCAATATGCCGGTGCTTGTAGGTGGGTCTGGAATGAGATGCTGCACGAGCGCAAAGAAACCTATCGAGCGACCGGCAAAAGCCTTTCGATGTATGCTCAGATGCGACGGCTCACGGAGTTGAAGCAACAGCCAGAAACGGCCTGGCTGAATGACGTACACTCGCAGGTACTCCAAGAGCCGATCAAGAACCTGCACCGGGCCTTCATCAACTTCTTCGAGCAGCGGGCCAGGTATCCCAAGTTCAAGTCGAAACGGCGCGGGCTGGGATCGTTCACCTTCCCGCAGAGCGTCAAGGTCGAAGGTAGCCGAGTCTGGCTTCCGAAGATCGGTTGGGTCCGCTTTCGCAAGAGCCGGGAAGTCGAAGGCACGATCAAGCGGGCCACGATTCGCCACAAGGTCAGCGGGTGGTACCTCTCGCTGTTGTGCGAGATCGAGATCCCTACGCCTGAACCGATCCCGCCCACAGACAACACGACCGTTGGCGTCGATCTTGGCCTGACCGAGTTTGCGGTCCTCTCCACCGGTGAACGTATCCCGAACCCGCGTCACTTGCGGAAACTGGAACGCAAGCTCGCCCACGCGCAACGCGCGAAGAGCCGTAAGCGCAAGGGCTCGTGCCGCTACCGGAAGAGCGCCCACAAGGTCGCACGTCTTCACGAGCGGGTCGCCAATGCGCGCGCCGATTTCCTCCACAAGCTTTCGTCCCGGCTGATTGCCGAGAACCAAGGCATCATGGCCGAAGACCTGAGCGTGAAGGGGCTGGCGCGAACGCGACTCGCCAAGAGTGTGCATGACGCCGGGTGGGGTGAGTTCCTTCGCCAATTGGCCTATAAGGCGGAATGGACCGGCAAGACGTTTCATCGGATCGACCGGTTCTTCCCATCGAGCAAGCTGCACATGGCGTGTGGTACGCTCAATGATCTATCTCTCTCCGACCGCGTGTTTGCCTGTCAGGGCTGCGGCGTTCTCATTGATCGAGACCTGAACGCAGCCCTGAACATCAAACATCGCGGCTTGGTAGAGTTGTCGCCCGTCGGACAGCCGGGCGTACACGCTCGCGGACTGGACGTAAGACCCGCCACGGTGGGCTGTCCGGGTTGAGGCGAGAATCCCACGGTTTCTAAGATCCTGTTGGCGAAGTCGGGGTTGGGGTCGGGGCGCATGGCTTGCGCCCGTCTCAGCAGGGGACATCCTGCCTTGCCGCCGGCAAGAGGCGCTCGAGCCGTGCGACCGTGACGGAGGGGCCGTGAGCGTCGCGGGCGAACGCCGTCCGCCCCTCCACCGCGAATTCGCCAACAAGATCTTTCTAACCGTGGGAGTGTCAAAGGATGTGATCGGCCACTACAACAGCGTTTTCAACCTCAATCTGAGCCAACAAGAAATCAATGACCTGATCGAGTACCTGAAGTCACTGTAGGACAACACATCACTGCTTCGGGAGGATCGCTGTGCGTGTGTTTCTTCGGGAAAAGGGTGCAGTGAGGTTGGATAGGGGAAACTGAATAGGGCTGCGTTCGGCGCAGATGGTGGAGCAGTTGATGTGTACCAGGCGCCGGGTCGACTCGCCCACTACGCATCCATAAAGTGACCTCCTGGTGATTGGGTACCATCGCCAGGAGGTCGCTTTGTGTCAGCACCCGCCCCCTACAGGCAGATATTTTGCCCTCGTTATATGACGCGGACCAGCCCCTCAATCGCGCGGCGCATATCCAGAAAGACGAGGCCGAGTTTGGCTTCCTGCCGGCAGAGGACGGTCAGCACGGCCTCCTCGCCCACTGCGGAGAGAATGACGTAGCCGCGGTCACCTCGAATGAAAACCTGGTCCAGTGTGCCGCGTCCCAGCTCGCTCGCGATGCGCTCACCCAGCGAGAGCATCGCCGCCGACATCGCCGAGACGCGGTCCTCTTCGACGCCAGCCGGCAAGTCGGAGGCAATCGTCAAGCCATCGCTACTCACAATGGCAGAGGCTTCGATGTCCGGCGAATTGCGGCGCAGTTCCCGAAGCCGTTCGACCATTTGCTCGGTCCTGGATCGTACCATGCCCGGCCCATCCTCCTGATGCACTCATGCAGAGTGTCGGTCGCCCGCGAGCATAGCATCCGCATTGATCGGGGGTCAATGGTCCCAAGGTCACGGCGGGCGTCGCAGGGCTGTATCCAACTCGTTGTGATTCGCCAGGGAGACCAGTTGGGCGATTGTCCGTCGTCTGGCATGTTCCTTGCTGCAGTACTCTCCAGTTGAATCGTCCCGAAAGGAGCGAACGATGAACCAAGATCTATTCGAGGCCGAGCTGGGAAGTCGTATCCTGGAACAGATCCACGAGGGAATGACAGCCGTTGACCGAGAGGGCGACGAACTCGGCAAAGTCGTGCAAGTCTTTATGGGCGCTTCAAGTGAGCGAGCCGAAGAGGAGGGAGAAGGAGCTGCAACGGCGCCGGACATCGACGTTGGCGACGAGGACAGCTTCGTCGAGGACCTCGCAGAGGCGATTGCCCCCGTTGACCAGATGCCTGAGGTGCTGCGCGAGCGCCTGCTCCGTCACGGTTTCATCAGGATCGACACCGGGCTTTTCTCCGAAGATCTCTATGCTATGCCCGATCAAATCGCGCGTATCACGACCGACCGCGTCATCTTGCGGGTATCCGCTGATGAGTTGATCAAGCCCTAGAACATCGGTCAAGGAGTCGTTGCGCGGGTGAGAACGTGGTTCGTAGGGGCGCACGGCCGTGCGCCCCTCCGAACCTGAAAGCACCTTCACAAGCTGCTTTGCAATCGTCTCGGTGACTACTTGACCGGCGCTCTAGCAGAGCGTCCACCTGACCCAAGGTGACCCTCTCGAATGAGGGCCCCCAACTCCAACACTGAGCGCGCTTCC
>DOUV01000985.1 GCA_003520455.1 Chloroflexota bacterium
ATACTGCCGGCAGGGGCTCGTCCGGTCGCCAGCGGCCGCCCACAAGATGGCCGCCCTCATCCACCGAGGGGCCACCGAGCAACACGAGCGCGAGCTGCTGCCCGTCGGGCGAGGGGGAGACGGCGGCGACGTCTGCGACCATGAAGCGCCCGGTGTTGGCGAGGACATCCCAGCGCCACAGGTTGAGGCCGTGGCCGTTGACGCTGGGGCCCGCCGGCGAGCGGCGGTAGCTCAGGAGCATCGTCTCGTCCAGCCAGGCGACCGGTTGGTCGTAGGCCCGCAGGCGCTCGGGCTCGCGCCAGCCCCCCAGGAACCACCAATCGCCCTCCGGGTCGGCGATGACTGCGTGGGGCTCGCCGCGCGTCTGGAAGGCCAGCAGGCGGGCACTGGGTGAGAAGAGGAAGTCGGTCCCCAACGGAACGGTGGGCGAGACGCGCTCGCCGAAGTCCAGGAGCGGCCGGGCGCCTGCCCGGTCGAGCGCCAGCAGTTCCTCGCACCCCCTCCCACAGGAGGCTGTCGCCGCCAGGCGGCCATCAGGCAGCCAGCGCACCAGGTGCAGTGACCCGGTAGCGCCGTCGGTTCGGCCGGGTAAGGCCAACAACCGCGTCTCGCCCTCGAGAGCGCCAGCGCCCACATCGGCGGCCCACACGTCACCGGCAGCGACGAAGGCCAGCTGCCGGCCATCGGCCGCGAGACGTAGATCGCGCCCGTTGGCCGGCAGCGGTGCGAGTGCCGGTGGCAAGGGCGTAAAGTTGGGTCCGGCGAGCCGGTGAAGGCCATCGCCATCGGCGGCGAGCAGCCCACCCCCATCCGGGAGCCAGACGAGATGATCGCTGGTGGCGTCCCAATTGTCGAGGGGTGGCTGAAGCGGGATGCGCGCCACGACCGCCAGTTGATCAGCGGCGAGGGGAGCGGGCGTGGCCGTTGGGCTGGGAGTTGCGGGCCGTTCGGTCTTCGTGGCCGTGGGACGGGTGGCACCGCTGGGTGTGGCGGGTACAGCCGTGGGAGTCTTGATGCCGGCAGACTCAGCGATTGGACTGGGGGTCGCCGTCACGACGACGACGCGGGGAGCGGCCTCAACCACCACTACGGTCGTGAGCGGGGTCGGCGTGGCGACGGGCGCAGCTGCTACATAGTGCGAGACCGTGTAGCCGGCCAACAAAACAATAGCGGCGGCTACCAACCGCCACCAGGTAACGACGCCGCGAACTATCTGCACCGCTTCCCCCCACCGTCCAACGTCGTGAGCTGTAACGAGCTTTCGTCAGGGAATTTGAGCCGGGATTTTTGGTGCCGGGCAGGACAGCAATTTTCATACCTGGAGAGCAAGGAAACAGCAGTTTTCGCCGGTTGTCTTGTCCTCCCTGTACGCTGGGGCGCGTACGAGCGACCTCGCTGCCCTGATCTCAGGGTACAGGAAATGGCGGTTTCTTGCAACTCTGGCGGTCATCTCACGGCGGTCTCAGCCGGTCAACGCGCTCGAACACCGGTCAACTTGTCTCCGCGGACGCGTGGTCGGAGCGTTCCGAAGTCTCGGAAGACTTCGGAAGTCTGACGCCTTGACTGGCGCTCTAGGGCCTCGGCATCGGGGGCACCGGGATGTGCTTCGCAGGGTCGCCGGCAATGAAGGGCAGCTGGCGGACGACGAGATACTCGTCGCCGAGCAGGCGGAGTTGAACCGTCCAGGTGCGCCAGGGGAGGCCCGTCCCCGGTTTGACCCCGTCGCGGTCGAACTCCGGGTGGTACTCGAAGATGGCGGCCTGGAACCGCTGCGTCCAGCGCTCGACCCCATCTGGACCCGCGCGCCAGACGGGCGGCTCCATCGGATAGCCGAAGGCATCTTCTTTGCCGTGGCGGTCAAAGTAGCTCTTGAAGCCGATCCAGCTGCCGTCGGGCGCCCGATTGGAGACAGCATGCCCGAGACCTCTCGCCCCCTTGGGAAAGTACCAGAAGTCGGCGTTGTTGGGACCGGCCGGCGCAACCGGTGGCGCGGGCTCGCCCTCGGCCAACTCCGTAGCGAGCAGGCGACGTTGAATGCGGTACTCGGGTGGATTATCGGGGTGCCATTCGAGCACCAGCCGCTGGAAGAATTGCACGCATTGGTCGGGATGGAGCGGGTCGGCGACGAGCGGCGAGCGCGGGTTGCCGATGTAGTCTACATCGCCGTGGGCGCGGAAAAAGGCCAGCCACGGCCCGCTGACGGCGTAGCCGGTAGGGGCCACCCAGGCCTCGTCTGGAGTGGGGCCAGGCGGCACGAGCGAGCCCGGGACGCCCCAGCAAATATCGACCGGGCGGGGCAGCGGATCGCGCGGAGTGGCAGCGCCCGGCTCGATCAGGATCGCGGGGTCGCCGCCGATCAGGATCAGGCTCTCGTCGCGCGCATCCGTGTTGTTGGTTGCCGGTGCCAGCACCAGGCGGAAGGCACCGTCCGGTCCGCGGGTGAGCGAGCGGCGTTGGCCATATTTGTCCACCAGCGTTGCCGTCGCCACGCTCGACGGCACCCCTACCTCGAGCGGCGCAGCCGATGCGTTCCACAGAACCGTCACCCGGTCGCTTCCCCGAACCATCCGCACCCCGTTGAGTGCTCCCGACCAGACAAACTGTGGCCGGGTGGCCGTGGACGCCAGAAGAGCCGTAATCTCGTCTTCTGTCGGTGGTGTGGCCGAGCCACCCCAGAAATACTGCGCGCTTTGGACATTCGAGAGCTCTCGCGCAGCGACCTGGTACGCCACGTAGGCCGGGCGGGCAGTCCCGTCATTGCGGATCAGGCCGTAGTACTGATCGTTCTCGGCGCTCTCGTCGCGCATCTTGTAGATCGAATAGCGCTCCACCCCCGCCGCGCGCGCCAACGCGACACTCTGGATCACGTAGCTGGCCTGCTCCTCGAGCGAGGCCCGCAGCCCGCCCCGTTGCAGCGGGTGCAGGGGGTCATCGTGGGGCACGACGTTGGACTCGACCAACCAGAGTGGCTTGTCCAGCCCGTGCGCCTCCAGAATCCGGCGGTAGAGCACCGGCACCGCGAAACTGTTGAGCGGGTTGCTGTACTGATGCACCGCCACTGCGTCGAAGAAAGCCCCATTCTCCGCGGCGCCGGGGGCCGCCACGAGCTGGGCGACCAGGCGATCGAGGTAGGGCGAGCGCCCATTCTCCAGGTCCCACCAGTAGGTCGTTCCGGTCAACACCACCTTTGCCTGCGGGTTGGCCCGTTTGATCGCCTGGTAGCCGACGATCTGCATGCGGGCGAACTCCTCGACCGGACCGGCCCAGTTGGCGAAGGTCTCTTTGTAGATATCCGGCTCGTTCCACAGAATCCAGGTATCGACCAGGCCCGCATAATCCCTGGCCAGTCGCATGAGGAACTGGCCCCAATAGTTCTCGGGGTGGTCGAACGGCAGATCGAGGTTGCGCGGGGGTGAGATCGGGCCATAGCCGCTATCGTGGGCGGCCCAACCCGGCGTGTGGAGCACCACCCCGACCGGCTCGATGCCGTGGTTGCGCTCGTCCTCAATCAGGTTGCGCGGAAACCAGCCCTGCGGATTCCAATCCGTGGGCCCTTCGGGCTGAAAGTTGGACCACCAGACCACCAGGCGCTCCCACCGGGCGCCGGCCGCGACGGCTTTGTCTGGATCGTGGATCGCCTGAACGATTCCGAAGAAGGGATCGGCTTGAGGAACAGGCGGCAGGCGCGTGCCGCTATTCGGGGTCGGTGTCTGGGCTGTGATAGGCACGCCGGGAAAGATCAAGATCAAGAGCGCGGCGAGGCCGACGAGCAGGCAGCGTTGCGGATACGGCATTGCACCTCTCCCCTCGTGGGTCCGGTGGAGGCTGCATCTCAGCCGGACTATCCTATCCCATCATCCGGCCAGACCCAAACCAGACGGGAACGTGACGTATGCCGCGTGGTCCACGCCCGCATCGCGCGTGCCTTCTGCGTACGGCCGCCCGCGATCAGGCCCTGGTTTCAATCAGCACCCTCTGGTGTTAGAATAGCGCCGACACTCTCAGGAGGTTCCCGTGAGACGCCCGTTTTGGAATGCTGGGATCGAGACCCTTGCGCCTGAGGAGTTACGCCGGTTGGAGGACGAAGCGCTCCGGCGCCAGCTCGCCTACCTGGCCACGCGCAGCGCCTTCTATGCGCGGAAGTTCGCCGAGGCGGGGGTAGACCCGGCGACAATCCGCAGCCGCGCCGACTTGCCTCGCCTGCCATTCACCGAGAAGGATGAGCTGCGCGCCAACCAGGAGACTCACCCGCCGTTGGGGAACTACCTGGCGGCCCCCCGCGAGCAGATTGTCCGGCTGCATAAGACCTCCGGCACCACCGGCCGGCCGCTCTTCGTCGGCCTGACCTCCCACGATCTTGAGGTCACCCACGAGATCGGGGCGCGCGCTTTCTGGGCCGCCGGCCTCGGGCCGGGCGACACCGTGGTCCACTGCCTGAATTACCAACTTTGGATCGGGGGCCTGACCGACCACCTCTCGCTAGAGCGCACGGGCGCGACCGTCGTCCCGTTCGGCGTGGGCAACTCGCGCGATCTGGTGCGCACGATCCAGATGTTGGGGATCAACGCAATCTCGTCCACTCCCTCTTACCTCGTTCATCTGATCACCATCGTCCGTGATCAACTCGGCCTGGAGCCACGCGAGCTTGGCCTCCGCCAGGGCTTCTTCGGCGGCGAGCCGGGCCTCCAGAATCCGGCCTACCGGGCACGCATCGAAGAGACCTGGGGCATGCGCGCCCACGACGCCAACTATGGGATGGCCGATGTGTTGAGCATCTTCGGGGGGGAGTGTGCCGCGCGCGCGGGGCTGCACTTCCACGGCCAGGGCAGCATCCTGGCCGAGCTGATCGATCCAGAGACCGGCGCCTCCGCGCCCATCGAGCCGGGCGCCATGGGCGAACTCGTCTATACCCACCTCGACCGCGAGGCGCAGCCCGTCCTGCGCTACCGCTCGCACGACGCCGTTGAGATCGTCGGCACCGGCCCCTGCGTCTGCGGCCGCACCAGCTTTCGCTTCCAGGTCCTTGGACTCAGCGATGACATGCTGCACGTCCGGGGGGTGAACGTCTTCCCCACTGCGATCGCGGCGGTGCTGGCCGAGCTGGCGCCGGCGGTCAGCGGGGAGTTCCAGATCGTCCTGGATCACGCGCCGCCCTACGATTTCTTGCCCCTGCGCGTCGAATCCGCCTCAGAGGTGCCGGCCAGCGCCCTGCCTGCCCTGGCCGAGCAGATCGCCAGCACCCTGCGCCAGCGGCTCTTCTTCCGCGCCGCCATCGAGCTCGTCCCCGTTGGGACGCTGCCGCGCAGCCAGGGCAAGACGGCACGCATCGTTCGCTCGTACTGAGGTAGCAGCGCTACGGTGGCACCCTCTGAGAAGGAAGCAGGCCCCCGGAGTCGGGCAGCCCGCGAGGCATGGTGGAGCCATTCACGCATCACGTCGAATCGAAGGATGTTGATTCCAACGCACTTTGAGAATCGTCACACGAGGAGAACCGATGGATGAGATTCAGATCAGCTACACCGGGCACCTGGCCACCATCACCATCAATCGTCCGGCCAAGTTGAACGCGCTCACCTGGGAGATGGTAGCGGCACTCTGCGACGGGCTGCGTACCGCCGAAGGGAGCGGTACCCGGGTCATTGCCCTGCGCGGGGCCGGAGAGCACTTCTGCGCTGGCGCTGACATCGGCGTGGAGGCCTCTCTCAACCCGCTGGACTACCGCCGCTTCGTCGAGTCGATCCAGGAGATCACCCTGGCCATTCGCCGCTTGCCCATGCCGGTCATTGCGGCTGTCGATGGCTACGCCGTGGGCGGTGGCGCCGAGCTTGCCGTGGCCTGCGACTGGCGCCTGGCGACCAGCCGCTGCCGGATCGGCTTTCCCGAGGTGACGCTCGGCATCAGCGTCACCAGTGGCGTGACTCACCTGCTCCCGCGCCTCATCGGCTTTGGCCGCGCGAGCGAGATGCTTCTGACGGGCCGGCTGGTGGCGGCGGAGGAGGCGCAGGCGATTGGCCTGGTCAATCGAGTTGTGCCGCCGGACGAGTTGGATGCGGCGGTGGCCGAGACCGCGGCGCAGTTGGCGCGGACCGGACCGCTGGCGGTAGCGCTCCAGAAGCGCGCCCTGGCCGTCGGCGCCAGAAGCGACTTGCCCACAGCCCTCGACTTCGAGACCGAGACCATCCACACCCTCTTCACCACCGCCGATGCCCAAGAGGGCTTCGCCGCCTTCCTGGCGAAGCGCCCGCCGCGCTTTCAAGCCTAGCAGGAAACTGAGAGTGCCGGTCGCAAAATCCTCTGCAGTGCCCCTGGAACGTGAGAGCCCCGTAGAAAAAACTCCTGCTCCTTGCTGCCGCGCTCTACCCTCGTAGAGGCGCCGCCTCCTGACGCCGGCCATTCCTGTGGCGCTCCAGGTGCACGAGGAGGACGCTGACGTCGGCGGGGTTGACGCCGGTGATGCGGCTGGCCTGGCCAACGGTCGCCGGGCGAATGCGGGTGAGCTTTTCGAGCGCCTCGCGCCGCAAACCGCTCAGCCCCTCGTAGGAGAAGTCGTCGGGGATACGGCGATCCTCGAGCCGCCGCATGCGGTTGACCTCGAGCTGCTGCTTCTCGATGTAGCCGGCGTATTTGGCCTGAATCTCCACCTGTTCCGCAACCTCAAGCAGGAGGGGCTCCCGCGGCGGCAGCAGCGCAGACAACAGAGCGTAGGTCGTCTCGGGCCGGCGCAGGTACTGGAGGGCGTGGACGCCGTCGTCGAGCGGCTCGAGGCCGAGG
>DOUV01000809.1 GCA_003520455.1 Chloroflexota bacterium
ACATCGCCTGCCCCCGCAAGGCCCCAACCAGGCCCCCGGCACCTTCTGGGCCGACCTGGACGGCGACCGGGACGTGGACGAGGGCGACCTGCAATCGATCGCCCAGTTCTGGAACTGCGCCACCGGCGATGCCTGCTACGACGCCGCCCTCGATTTCAACACCGATGGGCTCATCGACGCCCTGGACATGGCCTACGTCGGCAACGAGTACGACGTCACGCCGCCGGACCTCACCGTCAGCGGCCCGGCCGATGGCTCAGTGGTCGGCGGGGCGACGGTCACCGTCAGCGGCGTGATCAGCGACAAGCACGCCGTCAACGTCACTGTCAACGGCGTGGCCGCCACCTTCGCCCCGCTCCTGGCAGGAGCGGGGTCGGCGGCAAGGTCGTTCAGCGCCACGGTGCCGGTCACGGCGGGCAACCAGGCGCTGCACGTCGTCGCCACCGACGAGGTGGGCCAGACCACCAGCAGTGACCGCTTCGTCGGCGTGGACGGCGATGGTCCCATGATCCGGGTCCAGGTACCTGAGAACCGCCAATCGGTCTACACCCTGCGTCCCACCGTCGTTATCTCCTACACCGACTTCTATGTGGCGGTGGACCCGACTACCTTGCAGGTCTCCCTCACCGATGCGAGCGGCACCTCCACCGACGTGACCGGCGATCTGACGGCCGGCCCCGACAGCGCCAATGGCCAGGTGAGCTTCGACCTGGCGCAAGACAGCGCCTACACCCTCACCGCCTCCGTGGCCGATACGCTGGGCAACGTGGGCACGCTGCGCACCACCTTCTACGTGCCCACCGATCCGGCCAGTATCACCCCGCCGGAGGCGCCGGAGAACGCCGGCTGGGTGAGCGGCGTGGTGTACGATTCTTCCACCTGCGGCGGTGAGCTCGAGCATGATCCCATCGACTGCCAGGGCCTGGCCGGCGCCGAGGTCACCCTGTTCAAGATCGACAGCGCCACGCTGTCCCAGGCCCGGACCCAGCGGGAGGCCCAACTGGCGACGGCGAAAGAGCCCGTCACCTACCAGCCCACGGGTGCCCAGTTCTCAAACCAGGTGCAGGGCACCGTGGTCACCGGTCCTGACGGCTTCTTCGCCTTCCCCGCCGATCAGACGGCGCGTTACGAACTGCGCGTCGACAAAGCGGGCTACACGTACGGCCAGCGGGTGGTGGAGGTCGTGCGCGAGCGCAGCGCGCCGGTCAACGAGATTTACCTGACGCCTCTGGACCCGGCGGTGACGACGTGTGACGAAGGAGGCTGCAGCCATACCAGCGCCGACGGCCAGATGCAGGTGGATATCCCCGCCGGCGCCATCCGCTCAGGGGACGAGATCCCGGTCACGGCCACTGCGTTCGACCAGGTGAACTACCTGCCCAGCGGCGGGCTGCCGCCCGGCACCTGGGAGACTTACGGCTTCAACATCGGCGGCACCTCGACCTACTCCTTCACCCAGCCCATCACCGTCCGGATCAAGAACAGTAAGGGTTTCCCGCCGGGGACCGTGATTCCGTTGGGCTTCTGGAACGCGGAGTTGCTGCAGTGGGAACACGCCGGCACCTCCGTGGTGGACCCCACCGGCGAGTGGGTGGAGATGCAGGTGACCCACTTCTCCACCTTCGACTGCAACGACCCGGTGACCGTCGGGACTGCCGGGATAAACGGGAACAGCACCACCGAAAATGATCGTTGCTGTTCGGAGAAGAAGGCCGGCAGTTCCGAGATCATTCTGCGATCTGGCGTTATGCGCGAGTCGGTAAGCCTGCCGCCGGTCCGGGTGCTGGGCGCACCAGGCGATCTGAGTTTCAAGTACGACAGCGGTCGCGCCGATCCGAATGAGTTGATCGAGGTGGACTTGAATCTGGACATGAGCGCCGGCGCGCAACTGGGCGACTACGTCCAGGCCGAGCTGTTCATCGAGGGGGAGAAGACGGCCAACTTCACCTTTGCCGCCAGCGAGCTGGTTCAGGGCGGGGAAATTGGTCGCTTCCGTTTCCTGTGGGACGGCCGCGATGCCCGCGGCAACCGCCTGCCGCCGGGGGTCTACCGCTATGCGCTCCACGTGCGCGTGCCCTACATGGCGCAGTACTACTGGTCGCTGAACAACCGCTTCGGCGGCCCGCCGGACTACACCCGACCCACGGGCGTCTTTACCACTGCTACGGACGACCAGTGGATTTATGGTTCGGTATCGCTGATCGCCGACCCCGGCGGCCCCTTCGGTATGGGTTGGGTTCTGGAAGGCATGCAGCGCCTCTACGAGGACGAGGCCGGCCGCATCTTGATTGACGATGGCAGCAACGATCTGACAGAGTTCTACTTTCCGGCCAAGAACCTGCTGCGCGAGGAGGCCCAGGGCGGCGGACTGGCCGCCCACGAGGTCACCGGTTTGCACGGCCTGTATGTGCCGGAGGTAGCGGAGAGGGTGGAACAGTTAGCAGTGAGCGGTGAGCAGTGGTCGGTGAACAGTGAGCAGTTAGCAGTGGGCGGTGAGCAGTGGTCAGTGAACAGTGAACAGTTATCAGTGAGCGAGGAACGGTGGCCGGTGGCCGAGGAGCAGCAGGAGGTGGTCAGTGGCCGGCCGGTGGGCGAGGAACCGCGGGAAGGGGCAACCACTGCGCCGGGACCGGTGGATTCTGTCACACCGGCCCGGCCCGTGACTGCAGAACCCGCCGGCCCGGTTCCCGAAGCCACGCCAGTGCTCGAACCAGAGCCCGCCGGTCCGACTCCCGAGATCACGCCGGAGCCCGAACCAGAGCTGGAGCCGCTGCCGCCGCCGGTGGTCTACGACGTCACGGCGTTGAACACCAACGTCGCCGGCACCATCATCACCCACACCACCTGGACCATCACCGATAGCCCCTACATCCTGACCGGCGACGTGGTGATCACGGGAGGCGTGACGTTGACGGTCGAACCCGGCGTGGTGGTGCAGGGGCAAGACAACGTTGAGCTGAAGGTGCAGGGCCACCTGCAGGCGGTGGGCACGGCCAGCCAGCCGATCACCTTCACCTCGGCCACGGACAGCGGGCCGAACCAGTGGTCGGGGCTGGTCTTCGACGGCGGCACGGGCGAGCTGCGCCACGCCACCGTGCGCTACGGCGGCGATCCGAACGGTATCGTCAACGGCAGCAACATCACCGTGCGCAACGTGACCGCCGGGGAGGTGCGCCTGGAGAGCAGCCGCCTGCTCAGCGAGAGCTACCAGTACGCCTATACCAACTACGGCCTGTATGTGGCCGACAGCCGGGTGGTGGTCAGCGACACCCTGTTCGCCAACATCGGCAACAACACCGGCGACTACGCCCTCTACGCCACCGGCGCCGCCACCGTCCTCACCGTCACCACCTCCACCTTCCAGGACAACGCCGGGTGGGGGCTATACACCACAGGCAGCGCCGCCGCCTGGGTCACAGACAGCACCTTCAGCGGTAACGGTTACTATCCGCTGCGCACCGAGGCGTTCAACCTGCACCGCGTATTGAGCGGGAACACCTTTACGGGCAACACGCCCAACCGGCTGCTGACACTGGGCAGCGGTCTGCCGGCCAGCATCATCTTCTCCACAGCCAACGGCCTGGCAGGCTACGAGTTGGAGAACGACTTCACCGTCCCGGCCGGTATCACCCTGACGGTCGCGCCGGGGGTGCCCGTGATGGGGCGGAACGGCAAACAACTGAAGGTGCAGGGCCACCTGCAGGCGGTGGGCACCGTCACCCAGCCGATCACCTTCACCTCGGCCGCGGACAGCGGGCCGAACCAGTGGTCGGGGCTGGTCTTCGACGGCGGCACGGGCGAGCTGCGCCACGCCACCGTGCGCTACGGCGGCGATCCGAACGGTATCGTCAACGGCAGCAACATCACCGTGCGCAACGTGACCGCCGGGGAGGTGCGCCTGGAGAGCAGCCGCCTGCTCAGCGAGAGCTACCAGTACGCCTATACCAACTACGGCCTGTACGTGGCCGACAGCCGGGTGGTGGTCAGCGACACCCTGTTCGCCAACATCGGCAACAACACCGGCGACTACGCCCTCTACGCCACCGGCGCCGCCACCGTCCTCACCGTCACCACCTCCACCTTCCAGGACAACGCCGGGTGGGGGCTATACACCACAGGCAGCGCCGCCGCCTGGGTGTCAGACAGCGCTTTCAGCGGCAACGGTCACTATCCGCTGCGCACCGAGGCGTTCAACCTGCACCGGGCGTTCAGCGGGAACGCCTTCACGGGCAACACGCCCAACCGGCTGCTGACGCTGGGCAGCGGTCTGCCGGCCAGCATCATCTTCTCCACAGCCAACGGTCTGGCAGGCTACGAGTTGGAGAACGACTTCACCGTCCCGGCCGGTATCACCCTGACGGTCGCGCCGGGGGTGCCCGTGATGGGGCGGAACGGCAAACAACTGAAGGTGCAGGGCCACCTGCAGGCGGTGGGCACCGTCACCCAGCCGATCACCTTCACCTCGGCCGCGGACAGCGGGCCGAATCAGTGGTCGGGGCTGGTCTTCGACGGCGGCACGGGCGAGCTGCGCCACGCCACCGTGCGCTACGGCGGCGATCCGAACGGCATCGTCAACGGCAGCAACGTCACCGTGCGCAACGTGACCGCCGGGGAGGTGCGTATCGAGAGCAGCCGCCTGCTCAGCGAGAGCTACCAGTATGCCTATACCAACTACGGCCTGTATGTGGCCGACAGCCGGGTGGTGGTCAGCGACACCCTGTTCGCCAACATCGGCAACAACACCGGCGACTACGCCCTCTACGCCACCGGCGCCGGCACCGTCCTCACCGTCACCACCTCCACCTTCCAGGACAACGCCGGCTATCCACTGCGCATCCCGGTCGCGGCGCTGAGCCAGCTCCAGTTCAACGTCTTCATCCAGAACGGCTACGACCGCGCCCGGCTGTACGGGGACGACACCTTCACGACGAACCTCACCCTGGCACCGCAGAACGGACTGAGCGGCTATGAGTTCGAGGGGAACGTGACCCTGGCCGCCGGCGCCAACCTGACCGTCGCTCCGGGCACCTCGCTGTACTGGAACCCGGGCAAGAGGCTCACGGTGCACGGTCTACTCAACGCCATCGGAACCGAGGCCCAGCCCATCACCTTTACATCCAGCGCCGACACCGGACCCGGCCAATGGCAGGGCATCACCCTGGGCGACGGCGCCGCCGAAATCGAACGCGCGACCATCCGCTACGCGAACACCGGCCTGAAAGTGCAGAACGGTCAGGCACGCGTGCGCTACGCCACGATTGCCAACAACAGCGCCTACGGCATCCACCTGGCCGGCAGCAGTGCCGACTTCTCGCTCCACGGATCCGACGTCAGCGGCAACGGCAGCTACGGCCTGCTTAACCAGACCGGGGTGGAGGTGGACGCGCGCTACAATTGGTGGGGCCATCCTTCCGGACCCTACCACCCCAGCGCCAACCCCGGCGGTCAGGGCAACCGCGTCAGCGACGACGTGCTCTTCGTGCCCTGGCTGGAGCAGCAAATCACCGACCTGGGCATCCAGAGCCAGACGCCAGCCGACAACACGGAACTGACCTACGATGCCCAGACCGACACCTACACGCGCCACTATCCCGACGGCACGCAGGTGCACTTCAACACCGACGGGACGCACGACTACACGCTGGACCCCGCCGGCAACAAGACGGCCTACGTCTATAACCCCGATGGCACCCCGGCTCGCATTGAGGTCTACGCGGCCGGCGAGCCCAACCCGCGCTGGGTGTGGGTTTTCAGTGATCAGTCATCAGTGAACAGTGATCAGCGGATACTGATGACTGACCCGGCGGGGCGGGTGACCACCTTCGAGATCAACCGCCACGGCGACCTGGTGCGCGTCGTCTACCCCGACGGGGCCACACGCTCCTTCGCCTACGACAGCGCCCACCGCATGACCCAGAACCGAGACGAACTGAGCCGGCTGACCACTTACGTCTATGATGCCTACGGGCGCATTACCCAGGTCAAACTGCCGCCGAGGCCGGTCTACGATCCGCAGACCGGTCAGATGAGCACCGTGCAGGAGGTCCACGGCTACACCCCCAGCGACGTTGCTTACCAGTTGGTCAACGAGATGGACACCGGCTCCCCTATCACGCCGACCGACGCTCTGATCACCAGCACGAAACTGGTGGATGGCGTCGTCTTTGGACGGGGTGGCTATCAGGCGCACACCAACGAGTGGGGGTCTGTCACCGAAGTTACCGACGCGGCCGGCAAGAGCACCCGTTACGAGCGGGACGAGCGCAATCGCATCACGCGCGCCACGCTCCCTTCGGGCCGCTGTATCGAATACACCTACGACGAAAAGGGCAATCGCCTGTCCGAATCCCACATGGGGCCGTCACAATGCGCGCTGGCACCCGCCGACCGCGACCCGGCCCAGATCCAGACCTGGACCTACACCTACGAACCGCGCTTCAACCAGCTGAAGAGCGCCACCGATCCCTTGAGCAACACCACCCGCTTCCTCTACGACTACGACGTCGGGGGCGGAGAGGCGGGGAAACTGGCAGAGGTCCGGTACCCGACGGTGGCAGACGAAAACGGAACGCTCATCACGCCCACCGTCCGTTACGCCTACAACGCCTGGGGCCAGATGGAGGCGATCACCGACGAGCGCGGCACCGCGACACGCTTCATCTACACCCAGGGAACCGCCGACGAGGCGGCCGACGGCGGCAATCCCCTCTTCGCCCCGGGCGTCACGCCGGTGCCGGGACTGTTGACCAAGGTCGTCGAAGATGAGGCCGGTATCGCCCAGACCACAATGCGCAAGGACTTCGATGCCGCCGGCAACCCCCGCATCCTCGTCGGCGCGGCCTGCTGCGGCGGCCAGGGGCCCGAGACGCACTACGCGTACGACGCGTGGGGTCGGGTCGTCTCGATGACCGATCCCCTGAGCATCGCCACTCGCTACGAGTACGACGCCGCCGGCAACCTGACGCGCGAAATTCAGGACTACACCACCGACAGCACGACGGGTCGTAACGTCGTCACCCAATACACCTACGATTCGGCGGGCAATATGCTGGGCGTGCGAACGGAGGAGGGCGAGATCGTCAGTGAGATCGCCACCGACTACGACATCGACCAGCGCCCGGTCGCCTTCGTGGACGCGCTGGGCTACCGGACCGTTTCCATCTATGACGACGCGAATCAACTGGTCGGCGTGCGGGACCCGGAGGGAAGAGAGTGGTCCTTCACCTACACCGCCGACCGGCAGTTGGAAACCTTCACCGACCGGCGGGGGACGGTCATGCGCCGGGAGTACGGCGACTTCGGACGGCTGGCGCGCCAGATCGCCGACGATGGCGGCATGAATCTCCTGGCAGGCTCAGGACTTCGCCTGGCCACCACCTACGGCTACGACGCGGCCGGCCGCGTCACCACGATGACCAACCCGCTGGGGGTCATCACCGCCTTCGAGTACGACGCCTTGTCGCGGGTGGTATCCGAGATCCAGGACGTGGGCGGACTCAACCGGACCCTCGCGTCCGCCTATGACGCGGCGGGCAACCTGCGCCGCGTGACCGACGAGCGGGGCGTCACAACCAGGTTCGTCTATGACGCCCTTGGACGACAGACCACCATCACCGCCGACGTGGGCGGGCTGAATCAGGCGATAAGTTTCGCCTACGACAGCCACAGCAACCTCCGGCGGGTCACTGATCCGCGCGGCGTTGTGACCTCTCTCGAGTACGACGCACTCAACCGCGTCACGCTGGAGCGTTTGGACGACGGTGGGCTCGGGACGGAGACGCGCTACGGCTACGACCGGCTGGGGAACCTGAACCGGATCACCGATCCCAACGGGCGGGTGACCTCCATCGAGTCCAACGCTTTTGGCCTGCCGGTGCGAGAGCTGCGTGATGTGGGTGGGATGGGCGCAGAGACACAGTACCTCTACGATAATGCGCTACGGCTCATCGGCATGACCAGCGCCAACGGCGAGACCAGTCACTACCGGTACGATGCCCTGGATCAACTGATCGCCGAGCAATACCCCGACGGCACCACCGTCCACTACGCCTACGATGGTGAAGGCAACCTGCTCACGCGCACCAACCAGGCCGGTGAGGTCGTCACCTACACCTACGATGCCCTGGGGCGGCAAACCCGGCGCACCATGCCCGACTCGTCCCAGACCTACGCCTACGACGATATGGGGCGCCTGGTGCAGGCCGCCAGCCACTCCGGCGAGCACGACAGCGCGCTCAACTACGTTTACAACGCGCTCGGCCATCCCGTCTCCGGCACCCAGCAGTTGGATGCCCGGAGCTGGGAGATGACGTGGGACTACGGCTACCCCCGGGGCGTCGTGACCCAGACCTATCCATCGGGCGCAGTGCGGGTCTATCAAGCAGATGCGGTCGGCCGGCTGCAATCGCTCAGGCGCGGCGACGGAGCCTCGGTGGCCTCTTACACCTACGACGACGTCAACGGGCGCTACATCCTCCACCACGGCAACGGCCTGCAAACGACTTACATCTACGACAACCTGTATCGCATCACGGACATCAACTCCGCTGTAGCCCACTACGGTTACAGTTACGACGCGGTGGGCAACGTCACCTCGATGCAACGTTACCACGTGAACGGCGCTCCCAGCGACGTCTACCAGTATGATGGCCTGGACCAACTGACCCGCGTGACCTACGGCCTCAGCGGGGAGACGGCGGACTACCTCCTGGACAAATTGGGGAACCGGCTCCAGGTGAGCAGGAACGGCACCGCCGTACCCTATCTGCCCAACAACGGCAGCCAACTGACCGATCCGATGAACCGCTACGCGCAGGTGGGCAGTGTGCCGTTGAACCACGACCTCAAGGGCAACCTGCTGGGAGACGGGGCCTACGACTACTCCTACGATGCCCTGAACCGCCTGGTCGAGGTGAGCGAATCCGGCGGCAAAACCACCGAGTACCTCTACGACGCCCTCGACCGGCGCATCGCCAAAGTCGTGGACGGCGCCATCACCCACTTCATTCTCGATCCCACCGATCAGGTGCTGGAAGAACGCGACGGCAGCGACCAGTTGTTGGCGCGCTACACCTACGATTGGGACATCGACAGCCCGCTGACGATGGAGCGCGGCGGCGATACCTACTACTACCACACCGATATGCTGGGCAACGTGACCGAGGTAACCGACGACGCCGGAACGCTGGTGGAGCGCTACACCTACGACGTCTATGGCCAGGTGAGCATCTTCGATGGCAGCGGCAACCCGCTGGCCGAATCCGCCATCGACAACCCCTACCTGTTCGCTGCGCGGCATTTCGACAACGAGAGCGGGCTCTACTACTACCGGGCGCGCATGTACCACCCGTCGCTGGGGCGCTTCTTGCAGATGGACCCGCTGGGCTACGTGGACGGGATGAACCTCTACACCTACGTGGGCAACAACCCGGTGGGGGAGCGCGACCCCTTTGGGCTCAAGAGGCCCTGTCGAGACAAGCGAGATGTCGCCGACAAGATCTGCAGCACCGAATGGGCCAAAGAACTGGCGCGCCGGCTCAAGGCGAAGAGCGTTCAGACGAAAGATGAGATAAAGAGGCTGAAGCAAGAGTACATTGGGGATATCCCCCTCGGGGTGACGGGGGCAGCTAAGGATGTGATGCAGTGGGTGAGGACTGTCGGTCCCCAGGCTCGATACGTGGGTCAACAAGCCACCAAATATCTTGGCCCCCTCATCGCAACCGGTGGGTACGGGTTGCATTGGATGAGTGCGGGGATAGAGAGGAGTATTGGGGCAGGAAAGACCATCGGTGGTGCAATCATGAAAGTCGCGGGCAAGCTGGGCCGCGGCGGCATAGCGGTGCTCAAGAACCCGCTCACCTGGAAGGCCGCGGCCGTTGCCGGCGTGTTTATCGTCTCCTTCTGCGGTACCAACTACCTGATGAACAAGACCGGACTGAAGCAGACTATGCGCGATTTCGGAGAGTGGGCCTACGATGCCGGGGTCTTTGTGAGCGACGTGGCGGTGGAGACGGCGGGGAACTTCGATCGCGCCGGCCGTCGAATCGGCGAGTGGTACGCGGACGATTACACACCCTGGGCCAGAGATGCGGGGAGCTTTGCCTACGATGTGGCTGTTGAGACGGCGAACAACTTTGACCGCACCGGCCGTTGGATTGGAGATAAGGCCTACGACGCCTACGAGGCCACCAGCAGTGCAGCCAGCACAGCCTACAACGCCACAAGGCGAGGCCTCGGTGCTGGGCGGGGTATTATCAGTAGCGCCTACAACTGGGCCACGAGCTGGTGATAGGCGTGGTCGTGAAGAGAGACGCATAAGGAGAGTTATCAATGGGGCACATCCGGAGGGTGGTTGCAGTCCTGGCCGTGGCGCTGTTGCTCGGTGCCATCGGGGTCCAGCAGCGCGATCTCATCCTGGCTGCGCGCACCGTGCTGCCGTCGCCTTCTTCCATCGAATCCGGCGAAGCACCCTGGGAGGCCCCGGTGGCCGCTAACACGGCCACCCTCAGCCTGAACGCGCCGGCAGACCCGGTGACAGTCGGCGAAACCTTCACCGTCACCGTCGGCGTCAGCGATCTCAGCGAGCCGCTGGCGGCCTTCCAGTTCGACCTGGGCTACGATTCGACCATTCTCCGCTTCGTCCGCATGGAGGCCGGCGGCGGCCTGCGCGCCACCGGCCGCAGCGTCGTCTG
>DOUV01000014.1 GCA_003520455.1 Chloroflexota bacterium
CAAATTCCTGGGTCCATTATAAAATGGCAGCCGCCTTCCGCAATGAGAATAGCTGTTTGTTAATGTTCTATGCCGTTATCCGCAGTCTAAAACTGCGGCGGATCTCAGTGCCGGCCAAGGACGCCGAAGCTCAGAATTTACACAACTCTTGACATACCGCCCTCGATCATAACTATTGTATTGTGTTGACTCGTAGTCGTTCATCCCTTTCGTTGCAAAAGGTGTTAATATCACCAGCCCGAGAGTTTAGTCAACTTTCTGTTGAATCCAACAGAAAACATGAAAGATCAAAAGTAACACTGCTGCACTTAGGCCGGCAAGCACGATGATGTATAAGCCGACCCCGGCGACTGCCGGTTGACCTGCGAGTGGTAACACTGATCGAGCTAAGAAGCCACCAAGGAGCGCTCCCCAAATCCCCACCACCATGCTTGTGAGAACATTCGTAAAGGTTTTTCTGCCCGTGATCATACTGGCTATGGATCCGACAAGCACACCTGAGAGAAGGATGGCGATGGTGTTCAGCAGCATGCTTCGTGCTCCAAGAGGGAGTCTATATGAGCCGACTCACCATGCGGGTTCAGCGAAAGACAGAGAACATGTTGAGGAATGAGGAGGGCGCTGGCAGTCTCGCCGGTGCCCTCCTTTCTTGCTTGAAGCCTGTCCTTAGACCCTTCGCTGTGAATGAGAGAACGATCCGTGCTACGGTGAAATTGGGGCAGGAGTTGCTGTCGGCACAGCGGCCGGAGGAGTCTCCAGCGGCGAGCGTTGGATCGGAAGCGAGCCAGCACGGTTTGGAAGGGCCCGAACCCGTTGGGCGACCTCATCCGACTTACCGGTGATCGTGAGCATAAAGGGCACCGATCCGTCGACAGCATTGACCATAAAGATTACCCCGCGCTGTGTCCGGGTAACACCCGCGTTGGCCATAGGCAGATCGGCAACACTATCAGCCAGGACGGTGACGACCCACACCGGGGTTCGAAGACCGTATTTGATCCCTGGACGGTCATAGCTTTCCCAGTTGCCGAGCGCCTCAGATGCTTCTTGGTGGAACATCAACCTGGCATCAATCGCTTGAGGGTGATGCTCCGGACGAATTGCCCATACAACCCGCGCGACGGCATCCTCTTGCGTCAAGATCGGCCCTCTGATCTCAGCAGCTCGTGCCCCTTGGTCCTGGAAGTAGGCGACGCCCCCTATTACAGCCAGACCGACCAACAGACCGAAGATGAGTAAAGTGCTGCGGTCCATAGTACCTCCTAGTTATTACCGTAGAACTGCCAACCGTCGATACCGAAGGGGTGAAGGTCGACGTACTGGTAGGGATCATTACGGACAGCGTGTTCCGGATTACGGGGCCAAAACTCATTCGCTCCAGTCTTCCGTATGATAACAGCTTCCCGAACGGCAGAAACTCCGATCGCATCGTCGAATTTTCGCGCCCAGCCACCGATCGAGGCACAATCAAGTGGAGCCGTTGGTCCAGGAGGATCAGCCGTAGCAGCATAGGTCGCGAAGAACCCGTTGAGGTCGGCAGATTGCATGATCCAGTATTGTGGGTTGCCTGTGAGACCGGTTTTCTCTACACGATAGCGCCGGTGGGTGAAGATCTCATCAGCTTGTTTCAGTCCCATTCGACCGTCATCACCGACCCAAGCCGCCATGAGGTAGACACCCGGTCCCCAAAAGGCGTACTTCATCCAACCAGCACGAACAATCCTTGTTTCTGTACCGTGGCATTGAAGATCTTCTGAATCATAAGCTGACACAGCCATCCACGACCAGGGGGGCTCGGGACCAGATCGAAGTTGCGGATCTGCCCGTTCGATTATCCCTTCAACTCCCATGATCTCGTTTACCCGACGCTCCACAAGCTCAACACGCGGGTTGCCATCGGGTGCTTCGTGGGCGTATACGGGAAAGCTAGCAAGGCTCAGAACAAGAATGGTGCCAATTAAGGCTACCATAATCAGTCTCATGTTGACCCCTTTCTGATAGAAAAAGAAGGAAACAACGCCGATGGTTTTGGAATAGTATCAAGTCGACCAATGTTGAGAGTTGGTAGCCGGGATAGTTCAGAGTCGGCCGTAATGAGGCTGACATTTTCGGCCTCGCCCGGCGAGTGTTCCGCCACCGACGCTGCACTCCCGGTGAGCAGTTTCGCCGCTCGATCAAGCTCATGCCTGGTCCTTATCTTTGCCATTTGCGGAAAGACTACCGCGAGGATCCCGTTCAAACCCGTCAGTCAGGACTTCCTAACCACGCTGGCAGTTGACCTGCCTCCATCCTACCACACCTGATATTTCACCGTATTTCAGACCGGTAACGATCTCGAAACATCGTGTAACAGATCTGAAACATTACCCTGTCTCCGGCGCCAGGGGCAGCCGTACCATCACCACCGTGCCCTGCCCGACCCGGCTGCGCACGGCGGTCTCGCCGCCGTGCAGCGCCACAAGCCGCTGCACCAGCGCCAGTCCCAGTCCACTCCCTTCCACGCCCCGGATGCGGGGCGGGCTAAGCACGTCCGGCGAACCAACCCGAAGGGTTCTGAAGGGGCTGAGCCCCTTCAACCTCGCCACGCGCTGGCTGGGGGACAGCCCTACGCGACGCCGATCAGAGGCGGTGTACCTGGGAGTGCGAGCATCCCGACTGTGGCCGCGGTCGCGCTTCCAGCGACGCGACTCATCCCGACCGAGTCAGTCCCCTGTTACTGAACGATGAACGCATCAACATCCACATAGTAGTCGCTGGACGAAAGGTTCTTCACGCCGGTGACCGAAATGTGGATCGTGTGCACCCCGGCGCCCAAGTTCGTGAAGACGGTATTTTGCTGCCACTGGGTTGAGGCTGAGTAGAGATCAATGGTGCCCTGGTTTACGCCATCGATGGCGATAGCGGCGATGCCCCGGTTGTAAGTTTTGGTGTACACCCAGGTCACCTGGGTGCCGACGAAGGTGAAGGTGATGGCATCCTCCTTCGTCTTGGACCAACTGTCTGTTCCCCCATAGGCGCTTGACCAGCCGGTGCCATGCGTCCAGGCGCCAATAGAGTTGAGCTGATAATGCGGATCATCGTAGGTAGTGCCAGAGCGGGCGGCGGGGAGATCCACCACGAAGGCATCCAGGTCCGAGTAGCCGCCCCCGCCGCCGGCGACCTCAACCTGGATGGTGTGGGAGCCGGGGCTGAACGACCAGCTTTTGGCGGCCTGCCAGCGGGTCTCCCAGGCGTAACTGCTGGTGGTGCCCTGGGAGGCGCCATCGATGCGGATCGTTTCGCTCCCTCGGTTGGAGGCCATGGTGTAGAGCCGGGTGATGCGACTGCCCTCGAAGTTGATCAGCCAGGTCTTACTGCCAACCGAATTGGACCAACTCACCGTATCCGCATAGGCTTTGGACCAGGGGCTGCTGTGCGTCCAACTGCCGGTATACGCGACTGATGGCGAGGCGTCGTCGTAGGAGGCGCCGTCCTCACGAACGAACTTGACGGCATCCACCCCCACCTGGCAATAATTCTGGCCCAAGGCAGAGCCGATCGCATCGTAGCAGTGAACGCGATAGCCTTCCCCTGTCAGATCCGTGAGGGACACGCTCTTGGCGCTCCCTTTGGGGAAGCGATAGACCCCGATGCTCACCCACTGGTTGTTGAGACCGTTCTGGTCCACCGTGCCGCTGCTCTCTCCGTTGGCATGCTGGATCGTATACTTCGCCTGCCAGGTCGTGGCATTGGCGTTGGGGACGTGGACATAGACTTCGTAGATACCCGGCTGGGAGAAGTTGGGCGTCCAGCGAGCCCAGTAGTCGGCCGTTGCGTGGACGTAGGTCCACCACATATCACTACCGTAGCCCGCCGGTGCCGACCACCAGGACGGACACGAGTTTGGCGGGCAGGGGGTGTTAAACGGCCCATTGCGCCCCTTGGTGAACCCGCCGGAGTTATTCGAAGTGTCGTCCACGATGATCTCGCCGCGTTCGACCGGCGCCGGAATGGAGCGACTCGGGTTGGCCCACTGCCCGTCAATCCAGAGCGAAGTACCGCTCTCATTGAAGGGATTGACGTTGGTCCAGGCACCGTTGACATAGCGCTGAACTTGAAAATGCAGATGCGGACCAGTAGAGTAGCCGGTGTGGCCGCCCGTCCCAATAACTTGTTCCTGGCTCACCCGCGCGTTCGTCGTTCCCAGTGGGAATGCGGTGGCACTGAGATGGGCGTACCAGGTCCGGTACCCATTGTCATGGTTGATCCGCACGTAGAGACCGAAACCACAGTTATGACTATCGGTGCTCTCCTGGTGGCAGCTGTTGTTCCACCATTGGACGCGATCAACAGTGCCGCCGGCTCCGGCGAGGACTCTTTCATAATCCAGACTGCCGAAATCAATAGCGGGATGGCCGGCGCTATAGTTCTGGCTGATCGTCTCCTCGCCAAAGTACGGCGAGATCAGAAAGGGTGTGGGCGTCTGAGCCCAGGCCTCCTGAGGCGCTGCGACGAGCCTGATCAGAGCGCCAAAGAGGAGAAGAAGCCCCCCAATTTTGAGAACGGTTCTGCAAGGCATCGGACTACCTCCTGGTCTGTGCCCAGACGAGCTGGTGCTTCGGCTGCGCGTCGGTGGTGAGCTGGCGCAGGTCGGTGCCGTCGGTTCGAATGACCCACACCTCCGGCGCCCCGCTTTGCTTCGAGAGGAAGGCGAGCATCGTCCCGTCGGGCGACCAGGTCGGCTCGATCCCCGCGGCGAGCCGCCGTACTTCTCCGGTGCCGACATTCTCGATGTAGATGGCTGTGCCCTCATAGCGGCAGGTTGTTGAATCAGGCGGGGGGTCCTTCTGAGCACAGCCAAACGAGCGGCCCGGGTCAGGACCGGTCAAGGCAACCCACTGACTATCGGGTGACCAGACAGGTTCGAACCCCCAGCCAAACAGAAAATGTCCTGAGAGCGGGCGGCGATTCTGGCCCTGCGGGTCCAGCAGCCACAAGGGGCCGCCTGGGGGTGGGGTGCCGGCGGCCGCGTCCGCCTTGCTGTACGATGAGCCGCCGGCATACAGGATGTGGGCCCCGTCCGGAGACCACCCAAATACGTATGATATCCCCTCCGGGTCAAACAACTGGCGTGCATCGCCACCGGTGGTACTCACAATCCACATGATTTCGTTGGCACCACTTCTCCCTATATAGACAATCCTCTGTCCGTCAGGAGATAGGGCCGCCCCCTGCACAGGTCCCTCGGTCATTGCCAACACTGTGTACTGGCCTGTTTCCACATCTGCCAGCCACAACTCTTCATTGTTGAAGAACCAGAAGAGCGCCTGGCGGCTGTCGGGATGCCACCCGTAGAGCCAGCCTTGAATAGTCTGCTGCCACGGATGGCCTCTGAACACTAGCCACAATTGCCCAGTCTGGCTGTCAAAGACGTAGGGTCTGCCGCCAGGTTCGACCGGCTGGAGCAGCAGGAGGTAGCGGCCGTCGGGTGATGGCTGGCGCAAGATCGGGGTGAAGTCCAATGACAGGGGCAGCGGTGCCGCCTCGGCAGCTTTCCGCCCTTGCCCATCGACGGGTACCCCCATGATGACTGGCTGCTCGAGCGGTGCATACAAAATCGTGCCGGCCGCATCGGGTGCCGGCCCCCGGGTTGGGAACGGCGTCGCTGTCGGGCCGCGTGTAACGGCCGGCCCGGGGGTCGGCGTGGCCGTCGCGGGCACCGGGATCGTTCCCTGGG
>DOUV01000489.1 GCA_003520455.1 Chloroflexota bacterium
AGGCGCCGGGTGAGGCCACGGCCACCCCCACGACCACGCCGGAGGCCGGGATGCCCACTACCGGCGGCGACGACGGCGGGAATCTGGGCTCGCTGTTTCTGATGGTCCTGGGGCTGGCTCTCCTCGACGTGGGCGTGTTCCTCTTCTGGCGGCGCGAGTGGCTGCGCGTGCGGCGACCATTCTAGCCCGGTCTACAAGGAAGACCCCCGCCGTAGCTCGCGGGGGTCTTCGTCTGTGCCCGTTCACCCCTATCTGAGGGTGATCGCACCGGGAATGACGCCCATCTAGCGATCGCGGATGAGGTGGCAGACACAGTTCTTCATCTCGATGTCGTCGCTGGGGAGGTCGCTGGCCTGGCGCAGCAACTGCTGCAAATCCTGCTGAAGCTCGCGCAGCAGGCGAATCCGCGTTTCAATCTCCCCCATCTTCTTCTCGAGCAAGCCGAGGACATGGCGACAGGGCGCTTCACCCTGGTCCCGCAATGCCAGCACCTCGCGCAAATCATCGAGTGAGAAGTCGAGACTGCGGGCGTTGCGGATGAAGCGTAATCGCTGGACATCCTCCAAATCGTAAAGCCGGTAGCCGTTCTCGGCCCGGCGAGCGGGTGGCACCAGGCCGATCTGCTCGTAGAAGCGAACGGTTTTGGTCGAAGTGCCGCTGGCCTGTGCCAGCCCGCCGATGAGCAATTCCTCGTCTGCGAGTTCAGTCCGCTTTTCTGGCGCTTCCGTCCGGGAACTCATGCTTGCTCTTTCTTCGTTCGTCTTCACCTTCCAGTTGTTCGAAGCACCCTCATTATAGGACGGTATCCCCTTCCGTGACAAGGAGCAAGGCCGCTCAAAAATCGGGCGTGAGAGGTGCGAGGATACCGTCCCGCTTTAGACGTTCTTCAGCACAGTCGCCAGCGCCTTTTTGAGCTTGCCAAGGGCTTCTGCCCCCTCTTCGGTGGCGACACACTCGTTCACGCAGGTCTCGATGTGCCCTTCCAGCGTCTTGCTGATGACCTGGCTCATGGCTGCTCTGACGGCCGCCATTTGGACCAGCAGGCTTTCGCAATCCCGGTGTTCGGCCAACATCCGCCGAACCGCACTCACGTGCCCCTCGATGCGTGCCAGCCGGCGATCCAGGTCCTTTTCCATCTCCGGTGTTAGATAGACTTTGATTTCACTCTTCGCTGGTCCGCGGACCACCAATCGTGTTGGTTCAGGCATATGCTTCCTCCTTTGTAACGACAACCCGGTCAGATCATTGACAACCTGTTGAGCCGTGCGTCTCGATTGACGCCCTGGATCCCGACGGGCCAAAGCCTTCTTTGATGCTTCTCTCGCAGGATTATAGAAAGAGGAGCTTAGAAGGGGCAAATCCCTATCCCTGGCAAGGGGTCGTGTTGTCTGCAACTATCGCCCCGAATGGGAGCGCACCAGGCGTGGACACCGGCGATGACCCAGGGCACATTGAGCCGAACGGAGGCGTGATGCGTGATGCGTGAGGACAAGGGTCACGCATCACGCATCACGTTCCTGCTCCCCTGAACGGTTACGGTAGATGGCAGGGGCATGTAATGAGCGCGACCCCCGCCGCAGGTAGCTGCGGACTTGATGCCAGAGTGCTGCCATTGCTTCCACCTCTGTGTCATATCGTTGATGGGCGCGAATGGACACGCGGCGGCGCGGGCGAGATGCACCGCACCACCGTGCTCGCGTGCTGGTGCTCGAATCTTGCGACGGTCCGCGCCAACTCTTTTAGAGCGGCGGGTTTCACCGCTACACCAGGGCAATGAAGAGAACCACGATCACCACGACAACCGCGATGGCCAGCAAGATCCATATCGCCGTACTGGAAGTGCCTGTTTGCTCGCGTGGCTGGATTGTTTCCACGGGTTCCTCGCGCGGTCGGGCCATGGCTGGGGTGGGCATGCCCTTCATCATCTCCATGGCCGCCATCATTGTCCGCTTCTGGGACGCCGGGAGCCGCTGCACGGCCTCCTGGACCATCTTCATCTCTCGCCTGCGCTGGCTCTCAGGGTAGCTTTGCATGGTAGCCATGTGAGCGGCCATCAGGGTCCTGCGCTGCGTTTCAGGAAGGCTCGCCAGGATCGCGATGTGAGCCTGAACCAGCCTGGCCATGTCCTCATCGGGCAGGCTGTAGAGGGCCTCGATCATCATCGCCATCGCTTTCCGGCGCTGGTCCTCAGGCATCGCGTAAGGCCGCCGGTGGGTCCGGGCCGACCAGAGCTGGGCTGCCAGGTGAAGGGCCAGGAAAAAGTAAAGCACCGGCATTCCCACATCCGTTCGACCCAGCACGCTCAGGCCCACCGCGGAGGCCAGGCTCGCCACACCGGTGAAGCCGCAACAGACCAACATGGCCAGAGTGGAGAAGGCGACGGCACCGGCTCCCAAGAAGTTGACCAGAAGGCCGCTCCCCCGACGCTTAGGGACCCTGCGTCTTGGCTTGAGCCAAAAGCTTCCGAATCGTTTGTTCCCATCCACGTTCTGTGACTACTGTGTCTCTAGGGTAGAACGGCTTGGGGAGTCCGTGTTCACGCGGCTGGTTCCAAGGGAGGTCGGCTTCATACGACCTCCCTTGGCCGGTCGTTTAATCCTCTATGCACCCTCACCCGGCGCAGCAACTGAGCATAGCGACGTCTTTTTCGAAGGAGAGCGCGGCCAGTTTCAAGCCTTCCACATTGGTCAGGTATGGGAAGAGCGTTTCCCGCAACTCCTGCAGCGTGACGCCCAGACGAACAGCCAGAACGACCGTCTGTACCATCTCCCCTGCCTCTGGCGCCAGAATATGCGCGCCCAACAGCCGGTCCGAGCCACCGTCTGCCACCAGCTTGATCAGGCCCCTGGTATCACGGGCCGCCAGGGCCCGGGGCACGTGTTTCATGGGCAGTACACTTGTCTTCGTATCGTACCCTTGCGCTCTGGCCTGCTCTTCGGTCAGACCGACCGTGGCGACCTGAGGATCCGTGAAGATCACGCCGGGCATAGCGGAAAGATCCAGCGCCCGGCCAGCGCCGGTCAGGGCGTTTTCAGCCGCGATGGCGCCGCCGGCGGCGGCCACGTAGACAAAATCCGGATTGATGGTGCAGTCGCCCGATGCGTAGATGGAGGGATTGGAGGTGCGCATCTGGCTATCGACAACAATCGCGCCGTTGTGATCCAGTTCCACGCCCATCAGATCGAATCCCATGCCGCCGGTATTGGGATGCCGGCCCAGGGCCATCAGCATCTGCTCGGCCCGATAGACATGGGGCCGGCCCTGAACCCGCACGCTGACCACGCGCTCGTCGCCGTCTTTCTCGATGCGTTCCACCTGAACGCCGGTCACTACGCCGACGCCTTCCTCCTCCAAATACTCCTTCAGCGCTCGGCTAATCTCCGGCTCGTGTTCAGGAATCAGGCGGGGGCTCCGCTGTAGAACGATCACCTGCACACCGAGCCGGGCCATGGTCTGTCCTAACTCCAGAGCCACGGCACGCCCGCCCAGCACGATCAAGGATTTTGGCAGCTTCGGCAGGTCCATCAGTGTCGTGCTGTTCAGCACGCCGGCTTCTGCCGCGCCGGGAATCGGCAGCATGCGCGGTTGCGCGCCTGTGGTGATGACGTATTTGTGGGCGCGGATGGCCCTATCGCCCACGACGACAGAACCGCCTTCCTGGAAACGGGCGCGGCCCTGGATGAAAGTGATGTCCGGGTAGGCCGCCAGCACGTCCGCATACTTGCTCTGGCGCAGCTCGGCCACCAGGTCGTCCTTCTGGCGGCGCACCATGTCCCAGTCCAACGCCACCTGCCGGGTTGTCACGCCGTCGAAAGCCTGTTGCCCGGCCCGGTGCCAGGCTTCGGCCGAGCGGATCAGTGTCTTGCTCGGCACGCAGCCTACATTGACGCAGGTGCCGCCGAGGGTGCCGTCGTTTACCAGCGCTACCCGATACCCCAGTTCGACGCCACGAATGGCTGCGGCGAAGCCGGCCGAGCCACCACCAACGACGATGAGATCAAAGCGCCCGTCGCCTCGCGGTTGAAAGCCACCGCCATCCATCGGCTGGCGCTCGCGGACGGCTATGTGGTACCCGGCGGCTTCCACCGCCTGAATCAGCGCCTCATCCGGGACGCCAGCACTTGCCACGAGCGCTGCTCGGGCTGACTGCCAGCCTGGAACCTCTACCTCGACCACACCGGGCACCTTCTTCAAAGCCCGCGTGACGTGGTGGGCGCACGAATCACAGGTCATGCCTGCCACACCAAGGTTGATACGTTGCTGCTCGGTCACGGTTGAACCTCCTCATGCTTTGTTTATGAACTGGAACGCCGTGGAACGCTGGCCGTCCCTCCCCTTGTACAGCATCGGTTCGGCAAGGTCGCCGGTGGCCTGCCGAGAGAGATGGTTTTTTGCAGTCACTACCCCATCCCCCCCTTGGGGATATACTATCGAGAACAGACAGGATTGTCAAGACAAGGTTCGGGGGTGCTTTACAGTGTGACGCGCGTTCGCGCGTCATCACCAGGATGAGGGCATACAGCCCAAGAACAGCCGAGACTCGGGATACCCCGCGCGTCTCCACCCAAGCCACAGCCGGATTCAGGCCGACGGCCACAATCAAGGCCAGCAAGAGCAGGGCGGCGACAACCCACAACTGCCACAGCAGCCATAGCGCGATAGGCAACAGGAGCAGACCCAGAAGCTGCTGCCATGAGAGGTGGGTGACGATGGTCAGGGCGGATCCGCGCGGTTCCATCACAACCCCCACGCTCCCACCAGGCTGCTGCCGGCGGCCAGGCCGGCAAACCGGAGGGCGAAGTAGCCGATCGGGACCGCCATGGCGATGTGGGCGATGAAGGGGACGATGGGGAACCAACGCGGCCAGCGGATCATGGGCATCATGGGCGGCATGGCAACCATCATCGCTGCCCAGACGAAGATGCCCCAGGCGAACGCCAGGGGCCACGAGCCTGAGCCAAAGAGCAAAGTGAAGCTGATGCCGAAGGTGGAGCCGATGACGAAATGCCAGAGGTAGCCGCGCAGCGCTACCTGCCCGCGAGAGACGCCGGCCTCTTGCAAAGTCTGGGGCAACGCGCGCGCCACGAAGGTCCGGAACATAGCCATGGGGATCTTTGGCAGCCCGCGGGACTGCGCGTAGACCGGCGCCGCCCCGTCGGTCATGGCCTTGTCCATCGCCAACATAACGGCCCGGCGGTCTGGGCCGGGCAGTTCCGCCAGCAATCCCATCTGGGTGCCCATCACCGCCTGGCGTCTGGCCTCAGGCAACTGTGCCAGGCCGCGCTGCATGGCGCTGACCACTGCCACCCGCATGGGCTCACGAAGACGGGCCAGAGCTTTCAGCCGCTCGGCCATCATCGCCCGCCGCTGCTCCTCGGGCAGTTCGGCCAGGTGCGCCACCATCTGGGCCGTCATGTTGCGCTGGAGTTTCGGGGCCAGCCCCAGGGAAATGACCCCAAAAAGCATGGGCATGTCAGCGGGGAAAGCGCCGAAACGCACCCCGATGAGCCGCACGATATCCAGCGCTGCGGTGCCCAGGATACCCCCCACCAGGCCCCACAACACCAGCGTCCAGATAGGATCGCCAGTGGCCAGGGTGTAGAGGCTCCCGCCCAGAAACAGGACCAGGGACGGCAGCCCCCAGACCTTGAACAGCGTGCGGGCGGGCAGGCCCAGGGCGCGGTCTGCTACCAGGATCCCGACCGGCGCTCCCAGACCGACAAAGATGATGATCCACAAAGGCCAGTTCATACGTCCCCCTTTCGTCGAATACGGGTGCCAGCAGGCACACAATCCGCACCCTCCACGCGTGTATCTGCGCTACCGTCAAACGATGCCAATCACGAAATCTCGTCCTTCCCACCGACCGGCCTGGGGCCAAAAGTAGGTGAAGCGCAGCGCACGGCCGGCGCTGAAGAAGCGTAGGCCATCTGGACGAAGGGCGTCACCGCACCAAAGCTGGCGGCCGAGAGCACGACAACCAGAATGCCACGGCCCTGTTGCGACCGGATGGAGCCTGCCACGTTGAGACCAACCGGTTGTGCCCGCGTACCACTCTTCACGACTCTTTCCCAACCACTCTTCATACAGACACGTCATCCAAGAACGGGGGAGTTACAACGACCGAGTTGTGCCCACCGTAGGCATTGGGCACGTAATCGTCGGCACAGCCGTCATTACGCCAGGTGTGGTCATCAAGCAAGTAACGAAACTGATACCTCCGGCCGGCGTCCAGTTCGAGCGTGATTTCCCAGACCCCGTCGGTCCGGCGCTGCATCAGAGCATGTGACGCTGGATCCCACCCGTTGAAATCACCAACCAGGTGGATCTGCTGAACCCACAAGCTGGCTGGGAGCTCAAAGATGACCAGGACTTTGTTCGCGCTGGGTGAGGGGGCTTTTCGAATCATCTCGCCGTTCTCTCCTGGCAGAGCCAAACAGGCATCGATTCACACGGCCGCGCCTGGTAGTAATGGCGGTACAACCCTCACGTGGAGGTGCCTACCCTGTCAAGAGCCAGCGGGGTCTGTGTCCTCACGACACTGTTGAGGACGGCCGGCAGTTCAGACAGGTCAGACGCCGTCACATCCACCCATGGCTCGGGCACCCCGCCGCCGGCGGTCACCAGTACGGTCGTCATGCCCAGCGCCGCAGCCGGGGCCAGGTTGGCAACCGAATCCTCAACCATGGCGCACTCTTCACCACGCGCCCCGATGGCCGCCAGGACCCGCTCGTAGGCGGCGGGTTCTGGCTTCCCCACGAACCCCAGGAAGCGAATGTCGAAGATGCCGCGGAAGTGCCCCATTACGCCCAGCGCGTCCAGTACGCGACGGGCATACTCCGCGGGCGCGTTCGTGAAAATCCACTTCACCAGCTGCAGCTGCTTGAGCATGGCCGCCAGCGCCGGGTTGGGTGCCAGGAGGTGGTGCTCAACCGGGATGGCATGAACGTCGGTCAGAAAGGCATCCAGGTCCAGTCTGGCACCCCGCAACACCCCAGTGGTGCAGGAACTGTACTGCCAACAGTAGTCCGCCCGCAGTTGCTCAGCCTCAGGCAGGCGCAACCCGAGTTCGCGGGCAAAGTAGCGGGCGATACGTCGGTCTACTGCGGCCATCAGCCCGGTGGAGGGCGGGTACAAAGTGTTATCCAGGTCGAAGAGGATATGTTGGATCATCAGATCCCTCTCTCTACCAGGGTAGTGGAGCCTGGCGAGTTGTCAGGGCCGCCCAGCCGGGTCAGCAGACGAGCGCAGGATCCTTGCAACCAATTCCTGACGCGGAAGCGATGGCCGGCCCTCAACGCTCCATGCCGGAGCTCGAAAGACGGTTGGTCCTCCAGATACGCCACGGTCCGGTGGTAGCCGGCCTCCACCAACTCTGCAGCGTGGCTGAAATCCCAAAAGGGAAGTGGCCGAGGGGCATCAAGCAGCAGGTCACCGGGGTCTTCACCAAACAGGCGCAGCTCACCTGTCTCCAGGTGTGCCGCCACAACGTACAGTTGAACGCCGCGAATGTCGCCGAAGCAACGGACCCCGGCAGGTGTGTGCGCCTCCACGAAGCGGCGCACATTGGTGTTCGGGTAGAGGCTTTCACACCCCCGAACCAGCCGCCAGAGCGCCGCGACGCGATTGCCGGGATATACATTGGCCTGGGCCCAAGTGGCCCAGGCCAGGCTCAGTTCAGCCACTCCTGATAGCCCGGGGCGGGCTGCCAGGTAGACGGCGTTGAGCGCCCCCGCCGAGGTACCGACCAGAATGTGGGGCTCGACGCCGTGCTCCAGCAGAGCCTGCAGGGCCCCCACCTGCAGTGCCCCCCGGTTGCCGCCACCGCTCAGAACGAACGCTACAACCGCAGCTTCCTTACCGGTTCCCATAGTATAGTTTATCCCCATCCCCCCCTAGGGGATATATTACCCTAATCAGGCACTCTTGTCAAGAGAAAAACGGGAGTTCTGTCTTGATTGTTCTGTGGCAAGAAGGAATCGTCGCGGTGCGAGCCGGGCGCACATGTCTTGGTGGGGAAGGGCTGGTCGAGGTTCTATCCTTGCTGGAGATCGGTGCTGGCAGTAGATTCTTTGCGTCGGCCGTCAGCACCCCGAGCGACCGGCCTGTTCGCTTACGTCCGTCACCAGCCGTGTTCGCCGTCGCCACGCCATCAGCGACGGCGTGGCATAGGGAAGCAACGCCAGATCACTGCCGGGCGGCAGCGCCGGCAGGCCGTGCAGGCCGGTCAGCAGGTGAAGCGCGAAGAGCGCCTCGACGGCCGCGCGCGAGGCGAGCTGGGTCTCCTGCTGGCGGACATCGGGTCCGGCCATCGTCCAAAGCACGCGCCGGATAGTGTCTAGCGTCTTCATGGGCATCCCTCGCGTTTCAAGCCACAGCCTGAGCCGCAGCTTTCATTTTCCCGCTCGACGCGGGGTAGAGGTACATCACCCTTGACGATGTCCGCACGTCTCCCCACAATAGTCCGGTGCGCGGCACCGCCCGCCTGTTGCCGGGCCTGTGCCGGCCGACCCATACCGCCTACGAGCTGGATGTACAAGCGATCTGAGGAGTCGAACCCATGACCATCGTCCGAGCGATGATTCTGTTTGTGTTGGCCGGCCTGGCCGAGATCGGGGGCGGGTGGCTGGTCTGGCAGTGGCTGCGCGAAGGGCGAGGGCTGCTGCTGGGCCTGCTCGGTGGCGCCGTCCTCTTTACCTACGGCGTGATCCCCACGCTGCAGTCGGAGCCGGCCTTTGGACGCGTGTACGCCGCCTACGGCGGGATCTTCATCGTGCTGTCCATCCTCTGGGGCTGGCGGGTAGACGGCTGGCACCCCGATCGCTTCGACCTCTTGGGGGCCGGGATCGCGCTCGTGGGTGTCTTTCTCATCATGTGGGGCCGGCGCTGGTTTTAACGCCGGCTGGCTGCCGGCCCCGACTGCAGAAGGTACGCCGCGCGCCGGCTATACTCCACCCTCGCTGGCTCCCTGAACGTCGGCGAGCCGGCGCGCGGCGTCGCTGCGAAACAGGACCCCGACCAGCCGCCCGTCGGACGTCGAGACCACGACGCTGTCCACCTTGCGCGCTTGCATGCGCGTGGTGATGGCTTCGAGCAGCGTGTTCGGGCGGATCGTGGTCGGACCGGGCTCCATGATGGTTTCGACGAGGGCCGCGGCGTCGGCACCGAGCGCCTCCGCACGGAGACGACCCAGAACCACCCCCTCCTCGTTCACCACCAGGCACGTATCCCAGCCCGCCGCCTCGACGCGAGTTCGCACGTCGCCGACGCGCTCGGTCAGACGGCAGGTAGGAACGTCCCGTCGCGCGGCCTCACCGGCCCGCGGCAGCTCCGCGAGCTTTCCCTCTGCCGGCAGCCCGAAGGCGAACCAGTCCGCCTTCCCGGCGGTGTAATCGAAGACTTGCGTGAATCCGAGGCTCTCGAGCCGCCACGCGGCCCGGGGGCTCATGTCTCACTGGTAATCGTGACAGTAGACGATCACCGGACGGTCCCGCCGGAGTTGGGCCGTCGTCTGGCGGTCCAGCGTCTTCAGCGGGATGTTGATCGCTCCAGGAAGGTGCTCGTCTTCGTACTCCCTCCCGGGTAATACGTCCACAAGCTGTGCGCCCTCTGCAACCAGACGGAGCACCTCATTACGATGAATCTCGATTGGCATGGCTCCTCCGTTTCAGCCTCGCAATGCAGTATCAGGAGACTTGTTCGGGACTGATCGCGCGTGATCGTGTGTGCTCCACTCGCGAACATCTTCTCTCAAACGGCATCAGTCATGTGGATAGACCGGGCATCGGCTACCGGGCTTCCTGCCAGCCCCGCTGCCTATAGGCCCGGTAGGAGGCGCGCCCGGCCTCCTCATTGAACTCGCCCTCCCACACGCCGAGGGTCGTGTTGAGCCACCGGTAGCGCTGGTCGTTGGTGTGAAACTGCAGCGCCATGGTAAGGTGCCACTTGTGCGGTTGAGCCGGGTTGTACCCGCGCAGCCCGTACCCCCTGGCGTCGAACCAGATTCTGGCCCCGTCGTCTGTCTCGATGATCCCGCCGGGGTTGGTCCGGCACAGGTGCTGGCCCGGCGGCGGCTCGATCCCGGATCGTACCAGGAGGTAGGCGCAATTCGCGGCGAAGAATGACCAGTGAATCGTACCACGGATCTTTTCGCCGGTGATCGTGCCCTCGCCGCTCCCGATCAGTTCCCCTTCTCTGTCCCCGACAGGCACGACAATATCCGTGTCGGACCTGTACCATAGCTCTGCATCAAACAGATGCTCCAGGTGCCTGGTTTGAATCTGAGATATCGTTTCCATCGCTACACCTTACATAACTCCTCAGCCGCTCGGCCTGGATTGCCAAATCCAGGCCAATGAGATGGCGAAACGGGCCTGGTCCGGCCAGCTCAGCCGGCGGATCCATTCACTTCGGTCAGGACAAGTCTGGCGATCTGTGGGGTGCGGCTGGCTGAGGAGTTGCGTCGCTTGACGAGTCAGGAGGAAAACCGATGAAAAACCTATGGCGCTTCGTCCGCGGAGGCACAGCCCTGGCCCTGCTGGTCGCTCTGGTGGTGGGCCTGGTGGTGCTGCTCCAGATGGCGAGCGGCGGCGGCGCGGGGGGGAGCCCGCGCGCTCAGGCGGTGGCCTCTCCCGGCATCGAGGTCACTCCGCCGGCACCACCTCCCGACAACCTCTCAGCACTCGCCACCGCGACTCTCGGCCCCTATCCCCCGCCCCAAGAGACACCGACAGAGACGGCGACAGCCGCCCCCTACCCCCCACCCCAGGGGACGATCCCGGTGCCCCCGACGGCCACGCCGACCCCCGGGCCGGCCGTTACACGCGGACCGACCGTGACACCCTTCCCAACCCGAGGGCCGGCACCCGATGCGGCCGGCGTCATCGCCTACGCCGCCCGCG
>DOUV01001069.1:0-214 GCA_003520455.1 Chloroflexota bacterium
GAAGAGAGCGCCGGCCGGTGCTGGCGTCGGCGAGGGGCTGGCCGGGAAGGGCGCGGCCGTCGTCTCGCGGTTGGTCCAGGTCCAAGCGACGCTGCTCGTGTTCAGAGACCACAAGCCCTCTGAAGGCAGGCGCGGTGTCCAGAAGAAGGCGCACATGACCCAAGCTAGCCAATGGGATGGGGGCGCCAAGACAGGCTCTTGCGGCAAGGCGGGG
>DOUV01001069.1:272-3022 GCA_003520455.1 Chloroflexota bacterium
AGCGAAGCATCTCTTTCTGCGGCCCGCGAGACCCTTCGCTCCATTTCGTCCCGCTCCGGCTGACAGCGGCGCAACTTTGACCCCGCCCTGCCGCAGGTAGCGCCCGGCTTGCTTGAGTTGGAGTCACGGTGGTATCATCCCCGGTCTGTTCGGAAATGTTTTCTTTCCCCAGTAAATCGACCGGGTGTGATCGGCGGCGCGAACGATCCGGTGGCCCCCCGACCGTCGAGGCGCTGGCATCAGGGGTGATCGTCCCTGGGCGTCACGGCGCCGATGGCCGGCGCCTCAACCGCGCCGCGGCGTAAAACAAGGAAAGATCTGGCCGTGACAGGTGTGAACGATGGCCGAGTCGCAGTCATTACCGGCGGGACGCGGCGACTCGGCCTGGCGATCGCCCGGCGCCTCGCCCACGAGGGGTACCTCCTGGCGCTGAATTACCGCCACCACGAAGCGGCCGCCGCGGCGGCCATCGCCGAGCTTCGTCCCATCTGCCCTGATCTGGTCGCAATCAAGGCGGATGTGAGCACGCCCGCCGGAGCCGAGTGTCTCGTTCGCGAGGCGCAGCATGTCCTGGGTGGGCTTGATCTCTGGATCAACAACGTCGGACCCTTCGTGCCGAAGCCGCTGGTCGAGACAAGCGAGGCGGAGTGGCGCCTGATGGTGGATGGCAACCTCGCCAGTGTCTTCCACACGCTTCAGCGTGTGATTCCAATCATGCGCGTGCAGGGGGGTGGTGTCATCATCAATATCGGTTCGCTCAACGCCGAGGTGCCCCGCGGTGCTCCGAATACCGCGGTGTATAACGCGCTCAAAACCGCCGTCGTGGTTCTCACGCGCTCCGTGGCCCGGAGCGAAGGCCGCTACGGTATCCGCGCCAACGTTGTCAATCCCGGCATGGTTGATACGCTCGAGGTGGACCCGGAGCGGATCGTTGGGCAGACCCCCCTCGGACGCCTGATCAGGCCGGAGGAGGTGGCAGCGGCCGTCGCCTGGCTGGCCTCGGATGAGGCCGCCGCCATCAGCGGCGAGGTCATCAACGTAAGTGGGGGCCTGTGGGTCTGACGATCGGGAAAGGCGGCCGGCAGGCTGGGGCGCTTCCCGTCTGGCAGTTGAAGGATTCCCAGAGCGCCGGTCAAGCAGTCAGACTTCCGAAGTCTCCGATCACGCGCCCCTTCGACAACTTGACCGCTGTTCTGGCCGGTTGCGCGCTCCCGGTTTTGACAGCTCCAGACGCCAACGGTATACTTTTGAATGACCCCTTTGTCAGAGACGGTGTCGGCAGAGGGGCTTTTTGTACTTCGTCGCCAGGAGGAACGAACTGATGACTTCGCGCCCAATTGCCGGTCTGCCTACGCAGACGTTGGATGCCATCCCCGGTGAGGTCCCTCGCTCGTGGATTATGAGCCAGCGCTACGTGACCACCCTCACCGCAGCCGGTGCCCTGCCGTGGGTCCTCCCGCTCCTTGACGACCGTGAGACGATGCGGGACATCTACGAGCAGCTCGACGGGATTTTCCTGGCTGGTGGCGTCGACATTGACCCATCCGCCTACGGTGAGGCCCGCCACGCGCTCTGCGGCCGGAGCGACCTGGATCGTGATGCGATCGAGTTACAGCTCGTGCGCTGGGCGTTTGACGACCATAAGCCGATCCTCGCCGTCTGCCGTGGGATTCAACTGGTCAACGTGGCGGCAGGCGGTACCCTCTATCAGGATATTGCCAACGACTGCCCGGGGGCCATCAAGCACGATTACTTCCCGTTCCAGGGCCGCTACACCCGGGATCTGCTGGTCCACAGCGTCCTCATCGATGAAGAGAGCAAGCTGGGCGCCATTTTAGGCGTGCGCACACTCAAGGTGAATTCGATGCACCATCAGGGAATCAAGGACCTCGCGCCGGGCCTGATTCCCAGCAGCTTCGCGACCGATGGGCTCATCGAGGGCCTCGAGGCGTCCAACGGCCACTTCCTGATCGGCGTGCAGTGGCACCCCGAGGAGCTGGCCGGGAATGATCTGCGTATGCGCCGCTTGTTCGCTGCCTTCGTCAAGGCCGCCGCGGCCTACCGCCAGGCGAACCACTCGTAGTCGACCGAAATCATGGCCGGCGGATTGCGCGGGGAACAAACCGTAGGGCTCGACGGCAACTCCCAGGGTCGTCCCCCCTTCGCCTCGATCGGTTTCTTTGACAGTGGCGTCGGTGGCACCTCCGTTCTCCTCGAGGTCCACCGCCTCCTGCCGGCCGCGCCGTTACTCTACCTCGCCGACCAGGCTCACTGCCCCTACGGGCCTCGCCCCACCGCCGAACTGCGCACGCTGAGTGCGGCCAACACCCGCTGGCTCCTGGCTCGCGGGGCGACGCTCATCGTCATCGCCTGCAATACGGCGAGTGCCGCGGCCCTGCACTGGCTGCGCCGGCGCTTCCCCGGCGTGCCCTTCGTCGGGATGGTGCCGGCAGTGAAGCCGGCCGCTCAAACGACCCGTAGCGGTGTCGTCGGCCTCCTGGCCACGCCGGCCACCCTTCAAGGCGCCCTGCTCCGCGAGGTCGAGGCCGCCTGGGCCGCGCACGTCCGGGTCGAGCATCAACTGTGCCCCGGATTGGTCGAGCGGATCGAGGCCGGTGATCTCGACTCGCCGGCTACGCGCACTCTGGTGCACCGTTCCCTGGCGCCGCTCCTCGCCGCCGGGGTCGATACCATCGTCCTCGGTTGTACCCACTACCCCTTCCTCACATCCTTGGTTGCCGACCTGGCCG
>DOUV01001070.1 GCA_003520455.1 Chloroflexota bacterium
TCATGTCGGATGACCCACTAGTTTGGGTGAGGAGGAGCGAATCGAGACGAGAGGCGCGCGGCCGGACGATCAGGTAGCAGCGCCCTCGCCTGGCAATCGCAAAACCTTCGTTGAGCGACTCAAACAGTATTTGGAGATCAACCTCGCGACAGCCGCGGTCATCACAGTCGATCTTCATCGTGGTCACCTGGATCCAGCAGTTGCAACGATGCCGGTAGCCCCTGAGCAAGCAGAGCGTGTCGTTGCCAGAACAACCCGGTTACTCGCACTGGCCCGCGCAATCCCGGTACCCGTGATCCATGTCATCCTCACGAGGCGTCCGGTTGAGGCCCGGAACCCCAAGCCGCACCGGCGCGCCGTCTTGTTAGCGCGAGAGGCTTTACTTCCACATGGGTCAGAGGATCTTCTCGGGCACAACTTGAGTGGGAGCGTTCAGACTCAGTTACACCCGTCACTTGGACCAGGGCCAAACGACCTCATCATCGACAACAAGAAGACTTTCTCGGCTTTCCTTGGCACGGATCTCGATCACCTCCTTCGACTTTTGAAGGTGGAGACCCTGCTTGTGGCCGGTGTCAACACCAACACGTGTGTCCTCAATACCTGCTTCGATGCCCATAACCTCGGATATGCGCCGGTTGTGATTTCGGACTGTGTAGCCAGTATGTATGGGGATGACTTGCATCACTTTGCGTTGCAGAACATCAGTCGCTGTATGGGCTGGGTTCTGTCGCTTGAGGAACTCGAAAGAAAAGTTGTCGAGAGCCGGCCCGGGCTCCAGCGACGGACGAGCGAAATCGGCGGTAACACGCCCAGGAGAAGGGAAGAGGGGGATGTTGACGAATATCCACTGGCTTGGCCATGACAGCTTCAAGATCAGCGGCGAGCGAGTCATTTACATTGACCCGTGGCAGTTGGAGAATCCCGAGCGGGCTGACATTGTACTGGTGACCCACGAGCACCGGGATCACCTGTCCAGGCCGGACATCGAACAGATTAGTGACGAGCACACCACGGTCGTCGCGACAGCAGCCTGTGCGGCTCAGCTCGAGAGGATAGTGAACGTCGTCATCGTAGCCCCTGGCGACAACAGCACTGTCCAGGGTGTCCCGATCGAGGTAATACCGGCGTATAACGTCAACAAATATCGCAGTGAGGGAGTCCACTTCCATCCCAAGGAAGCTGGCGGAGTAGGTTACATCGTGACTGTCGGCGGCAAGCGGATCTATCATGCGGGCGACAGCGACCTCACGCCAGAGATGATGAAGGTGGATGCTGACATCGTGCTCCTTCCAGTCAGTGGACGAGCCGTCATGACGGCTGAGGAAGCCGCCGACGCGGTTCGCTCTATTCGGCCCGAAGTGGCAATACCGATGCATTACGGCAGCATCATGGGCTCAATAGACGACGCAATACGCTTCAAGCAGCTCTCGCCAGTCCCCGTTGAAATTCTGGAGAAGAGCAACTGACAGCATTCGCCCTGCCGGTCTGCTGTTTGGCACGCCGTCGCGGGACCTGTCCCCGCACCAGGTATCTCGGCCGCACGCGGGGTTGCTTGTTCTGGTGGATGGCCAGCCCGCCTTGGAGCAAAGGGGACCGGCAGGACAACGTTAGGAAGGCAAAGTTGGAAAGGAGAGACGCGGTGCTGGAAAGCAGACGAGTGGCAATCCTCGAAAACGCCGAGGAGTGGCTTGATACGTATCGACAGGGCTGGCTGGCACACTTGCAGGCCACTGGCGAGGCCGATTATAAGGGGCGATATGTTCGTCCCAAGAACAGCACTGTGCCCGCGGGACGAGGGGTAAACTTGGCCCAGAGCCGCCTCGTACTGATCACCTCCGCCGGTGCCTATCTGCGGGACCATCAACCCCCGTTCGACGCCGATAATCTTCTCGGGGATTACACTTTGCGGCTCTTCCCGTCGTCCACCCGGCTCGATGCGCTCGCCTATGCCCACGACCACTACGATCATTCGGCGGTCAATAGCGACCCACAGGTGCTCGTACCGCTCCGCCACTTGGAAAATCTCGTTGTCGATGGTGTTATTGGGGAGCTAGCCCCTTGCGTGATCAGCTTCAGCGGCTACCAGCCCGATGCCACCCGGACAGTCAGCGAGGTGATCCCTGCCGTTATCGAGGCTGCTCGAGCGGCAGAAATTGACGCGGCCCTGCTTGTTCCAGCTTGACCGATGTGTGTTCAGTCCGTCGGACTGATCGCACGGGGGCTGGAACTCAACGGCATTGCAACGACGCTCACGACATGGAATCCTGGTATCGCTCGCCTCGTTGCGCCGCCGCGGGCCACTTTTACCAGGTTAGCGCGTGGCGCCACCATCGGCCGGCCCCATGACACCGCCCAGCAACGGCGCGTGCTGGAAGCCACGCTGGCCCTGCTCTACCAGGACGCACCACTTGCTCCTGTATACCTGGACGAAAGCAACGAGTAACCATACCCGCGTGTGCTGTCGCATCAGCGACAAGCGACGCGGGCACGCATGGAGGCGGAATGATGATGCGGGTCCGCCGCGCAGTCCTCTATACACCCGGGGACGATCTGCACAAGCTCGAGAAGGCGGCCAGGTTAGACGTGGATAGCGTCATCCTGGACCTGGAAGATGGGGTGGCACTCAACCGCAAGGTGGAAGCTCGCCGCTCGGTCGCAACGGGGCTGCGGACGATCAACTTTGGCCGCACTGAGCGCCTTGTGCGGCTCAATCCGAGTAGCTCTACCTTGCAGACTGCCGATCTCGCCGAGACGATCGGAGCGCAGCCGGATGGCTACGTTTTGTCCAAGGTTGAATCGGCAGCGGAGGTCCAGGCACTCAGCGCAGCAGTAACGGCAGCGGAGCGAAGCTATGGCTGGCCCGAAGGCGACATCCGATTGCTGGCAATGATCGAGACGGCCCGGGGCGTGCTGCAGTTGAGCGAGATTGCCGCCTCGGATTCACGGCTCGAGGCACTGATCTTCGGCGCGGATGACCTGGCGAGCGATGTGGGAGCGACTCGTACAGCGGAGGGCTGGGAAGTCTTCTACGCCCGTACTGCTATAGTTGTCGCCGCGGCAGCGTTCGGCCTTCAGGCGATTGACATGGTATTCGTCCACTTGACGGATCTTGACGGGTTGATCGACGAGGCACGCCAGGCGGCACAAACAGGCTATAGCGGGAAAACGATCATTCACCCGCGTCACGTCGAGCCCGTCCAGGCGGCCTTCACCCCGTCAAGTGAGAAAATTGAACGCGCCCAGCGGCTAATTGAGGCCAGTAACGCTTATCAAGCTGGTGGAATTGGTGCCTTCACCTGGGAAGGCAAGATGGTGGACGCGCCCGTGATTCGCAGGGCCGAACGGACTTTAGCCTTGGCGCGAGCTGCGGGCCTGCTACCTGCGCTTTGATGAAGGTCTTCTCGTAGGCTGGTAATTGACTGGCCCCCTTTTGTGCCGCACGGCCCCATCTCAAGTAGTATCGCTCATGTTGGATAGGTGTGTATAACCTGGGCGACCGTCTCGCGGTCGCCCACATTTCTTCAAGATGATTGAAGGGTATCGATATCCTTGTTTGTCAACGGAGCTGGAAGCATGGAGTATCGCGATGAAGAGCCCGCTGGACAGGAAGACGGTACGGTCGTGGCGCCACCAGGCAGCTCCGTTGTAGTAGCAGCGGCCTCAGTGTCGGCAGCGCCCGACAGTCGCGCGGCGACTGCATGGTTCAGTCTGCAAGCGTTTTCCTCGTTGCGCCATCGCGATTATCGCTATCTCTGGAGCGGCGTGCTGCTGATGGGCGCGGGACAGCGGATCCAGGAGGTCACCCTGGGCTGGTTGATTTACGATATTACCAGCTCCTCCCTGCTGCTGGGAGCGCTCAATGGCTTGCGCACTCTGCCATTCCTGGTCGTTGGCCCGACAGCGGGCATTGCGGCCGATCGGATGGATCGACGCAAGCTGATGCTCATCACTCAAGCGGTGCTCATGTTGACCGCGCTTAGTATGTGGCCTCTGGTGGCTTTGGGAATGGTCCGAGCCCCACACCTGTTTCTATTTGCGCTGGTCAGTGGCATCGCCTGGTCCGTCAATCAACCAGTCCGGCAAACTCTTATACCCAGTGTCGTACCGAGAGAAGACTTGATGAGCGCGGTAGCATTAAATTCGATGGGCTTTAACATCGTCACAATCGTCGGTCCCGCCTTGGGTGGACTACTTATCGCCTGGTTCGGCGTCAGCAGCAACTTCCTCGT
>DOUV01000543.1 GCA_003520455.1 Chloroflexota bacterium
CGACCCGCGCCTCACGCGCCGCGTCTTCGACCGCGTCCGCGATGCGGAGCGCGCCGCCGAGGGCTCGGTCTTTGCCGAACTGACCGAGCAAGAGCTACGCGTACTGGGCCTGGTAGCCGAAGGGAAGACGAACAAGGAGATTGCCCGCGCCCTGCACCTTTCGAACGGTACCGTGCGCAACTACGTCAGTAGCTTGATGCACAAGCTCAGCGTTGGAAACCGCGCCGAGGCCGCCGCGTTCGCTGTGCAACACCATATCTGGGACTACCTCCCCGACGGGGAGGGCCCTGATGAGCCGCCCGCGTGACCCGGGTCTGGCACTCTGGGGGCAGCCTCGCCGAACACCTGAGCGCCCCGGGTGTCCTCGCCTCGCGTAGCAGGTGGAAGCTCGCTGTTTCGCGACTTGTCAATCCGAGAATCCGTACCGGCTGGCTGCAGCAAGCGTAGTCAGTCTGGCCACAAGCGGCGCTTGAGCCAGGCACGTGCTCTTGTGCACTATCGTTGTATTTTCGTGCCGAATGCCAGAGGAGAAATGGAGATTCGCACATGTCGAAGAGGTTCGTGGTTCTTGGCGTGCTCTTGGTCCTCGGCCTTCTGATCGCCGGGTGCACCTCCCAGCCCGCCCCCCAGACGCAACAGACCCCCCAGACCGTCAAAGAGACCGTGGTTGTCAAAGAGACGGTCGTCGTCAAGGAAACGGTAGCGGTTCCCCAACCCACAACGCCTCCCGAACCAACCACCGCCCCGCCTACACAGCCGGCGGCGGTCAGCAACCAGGAACTCATCTGGTCGGTTGAGGGCGTCAACGAGCTCCCCGGGTTGGATCCGGCCAATCCCCAAAATGCCCAGTCAATTCAGGCGATCAACCTGATCTTCGGCGGGCTTGTGAAGCTGGACGGCCAGTTAAATGTCGTGCCCGACGGAGCCCAAAGCTGGACCATCTCTGATGATGGGAAGACCTATAGCTTCACGATTCGCGAGGGCCTCAAATTTGCCGACGGCACCGCCGTGACGGCGCAAGACTTTGCCGATTCGATCAACCGCGCGCTGCAGCCAGAGACGGCCTCCTACGGCGCCGCATTCCAACTTCAACACGTCGTGGGGGCGAGCGACGTCGCAGACGGGAAGGCTCAGGCGGCCAGCGGCATCAAAGTCGTTGACGACCGCACCCTCGAAATCACCACCGACGACGTCGTGCCGTACTTTTTGGCGCAGTTGACCTACCCAGTCACCTTTGTCGTCCCCCTGAAGTTCGTTCAGGCGAAGGGCAACAACTGGACCGAGCAGGCCTTTGGGACGGGCCCCTACCGGGTCAAGGAGTGGCAGCACAACCAGAAGCTCATCCTGGAGCCCAACCCCTTCTACTGGGCCGGCCCGGTGGGCGTCGCCCAGATCGAATTGCCCTTCATTCAGGATTCAGAGACGGCCTACCAACTCTACCGCACCGGTGAGCTGGACACTATGGGAAGCCAGCAGAACCCGGTCCCGGCCGCCCGCATCCCCGAAGTCAGCTCATCGCCCGACTTCAAACAGGTCGCTTCCTTCGCGACGCGCTACATCGGCTTCAACAACCGCAAAGCCCCGTTCGACAACGTGAACGTCCGGCGGGCATTCGCCATGGCCGTGGACAAAGTTACGTTGGCCGAGAAGGTCCTGAACGGCGCCGTCGGCCCGACCGATCGGATCCTGCCGCCGGGCTTCCCGGGCTCGCAGTTCCCCATCCAGGGTCTGTCCTTCGATCCCGAGATGGCCAAGGCAGAGTTGGAGAAAGCCGGCTACAACGCTTCCAAACCGCTGCCCCAGGTCACGTTAACCTACGGCGTCGAGGGCGACAACGAACGTGTGGCGACCTTCCTCCAACAGCAGTGGAAGGATAACCTGGGCGTCGATGTGGTCCTGCAGCCCCTGGAGTTGGCCACGTTCAGCAAGAACCTCGATACCACCTACCTGACGCCCGAGGAAGGGCTACAATTCTACCTCAGCATCTGGGGCGCCGACTATCCCGACCCGCAGAACTTCATCTCTCAGCAACTGCGCAGCGACTCACCCAACAACAACGGCCACTGGGAGAACGCCGATTTCGACAAACTCGCCAAGCAGGCTGACACCTTCACCGGCAGCAGTGAGGAGCGTTTCAAACTGTACAACCAGGCCGAGCAGATCGCCGTTGATGGGGTCGGCTGGCTACCCCTGTATGTGCCGCGTTTCAGCGTGCTCATCAAGCCGTACGTCTCCGGCATCGTTCCGACAGGGCAGGGCCTGATCGTCCCCGATTGGTCCGCTGTCCGAGGCCGGCCGATGCGCTGACCAGGCAACATGCCTCGAGGAGCCGCGACCGGCGTCGCGGCTCCTCACGCCTACAGCCTACGAGCGGAGTAAAATGGGGAAACTTGTCGTCCAGCGGCTTCTCAGCCTGATCTTCGTGATCTTCAGCATCACGTTTCTGACATTCATCATCGGCTACCTGGCGCCCGGCGACCCGATTCTGGTGCTGATGGGGCCGCGCCGCGATCCCCAAATCTACAATCACCTGCGCCACCTCTACGGGTTGGATCAACCCTGGTACAAACAATACTTCGACTATATTGTTGGCCTGCTGCATGGAAATTTGGGTCTATCGTACCGCTACCAGAACCGGACGGTTAATGAGATCCTGGGGAGCGGGGTCCAGGTCTCGGTGAAGCTGGGCGGTGCGGCGCTCTTGCTCAGCCTGCTCGTCGGGGTCCCGGCCGGCATCTTCTCCGCTCTGCACCAAAACTCGTGGCTCGACCGGGGCAACCTGCTCCTGATGCTGGCCCTCTTCTCCATCCCGAGCTTCGTGCTGATCCCGATCTTGCGAGCGCTCAACTTCTTCGTCCTGTACCAGAACGGACTACCATCGCTCCCGGCGGCAGGGTGGGGCCGCCCCTCTCACTGGGTGATGCCCGTCCTGGTTCTGGCGGCGGCCAACGTCGGCTACCTCGCCCGGCTAACGCGCTCGAGCATGCTGGAGGTGCTCCGGCAAGACTACATTCGCACGGCGGAAGCAAAGGGCCTGCCGCCCGGTCGCGTCGTCTACGTGCACGCCTTGCGGAACGCCCTGCTGCCCATCGTCACCGTCATCGGCCCATCGCTGGCCTTTCTCGTCACCGGCGCCTTCGTCGTCGAGAGCCTCTTCGCCATTCCGGGGGTTGGCTTCATTGCGGTACAATCCATTGGCCAGCGAGACTATCCGGTTATTCAAGGGACGACCGTCATCCTGGCAACAACTGTCGTGGTCATGAACCTGCTCACAGATCTGGCCTACACGGTGCTGGACCCGCGGATTCGAGCGTCGTGATAGCAGCGATTGAAAGTGTGGCCCAACCAGAGATTGCCCGCCAGCCCCTCGATGAGCACCGGGCCTCGGAGCGCGGGTTCTGGCGGCGATTTACTCAGAACCGCCTCGCGCTGGTCGCTCTCGGGGTCATCCTGATCCTTACCCTGGCGGCGATCTTCGGGCCACGTCTCTACGGGGTCGATCCTAACCGCCAACACTACAATGCGATCAATGCCTGGCCGTCCCAGGCACATCCGCTGGGCACAGATAGCCTGGGTCGCGATACGCTGGCCCGCATCCTGCTCGGGTTGCGGGTCTCGCTGCTGGTTGCATTTTATGTCGAGTTCATCAACATCGGGCTAGGCGCCAGCTTCGGATTGCTCGCCGGTTATTTTGGCGGCTGGATTGACCAGGTGCTCTCGCGGCTGGCGGACATGCTGTTCGCCTTTCCGGGGCTCCTGCTCGCCATTTTGGTCGCCGCCGTGTTCGGCCAACCGGTCACCGAGCGATTCGGGGGAATCGGCCGGCTGCTGCTGGTGGCTGGGTCGCTGGCTCTGGTCAGTTGGCCGCTCATGGCCCGCTACGTCCGCGGCCAAACACTCTCCATCAAGGAACGCGATTTCATCGAGGCTGCGCGTAGCGTCGGCGTCACCAACTCGCGGATCATCACAAGGCACATCCTGCCGAATGTCGCCGGCCTGATTATCGTCAGCGCGACGCTCGACGTGGCGGCGGTCGTCGTGAATGAATCAGTCTTGAGCCTGCTCGGGCTGGGGATTCAACCGCCCGACCCCAGTATCGGCCAGATGATTCGGCAGTCCATCGACTATCTGGAACGGAACTGGAGCCAGGTCTTCTTTCCCAGCCTGGCTCTCACCCTGATGGTGCTCACATTCTCCTTTGCCGGCGACGGCCTGCGCGACGCCCTCGACCCGCAAAGTCGAGGTTCCTGATCACGGCCGCGGTTTCTGAACGAGAACCGTGATCCCTGGGCCGTGGTCGATGATGTTCGGGTCACGAATCACGGGGGATTGGAAGTACAAGAGCCCATCCAAAAGAAGCGAGAGGAAGCCACCACCATGAACCTGCGTGTTTCGTTGGGGCAAATGGACCCGATCAAAGGCGAGCCGGAGACGAACTTCGCGACGGCTGCCGCGATGGCGGCCGAAGCGTCCCGGCGCGGCTCGCACGTGCTCATGTTGCCCGAACTGTGGGGCAGCGGGATCGACGTCACGCGGCACGAAGAGCACGCGAGCGCCACCGGTCAGGGCCTCTTCGCCCGCGCGGCTGCCCTGGCCGCCGAGCACGGGCTTGCCATCTGCGGCTCACTCCTCAGCACCGCTGCCGGCGGCAACGCCAACACGATCGCCTTCTTCGGCCGCGACGGCCGCATCGTGACGGAGTATAGCAAACTCCACCTCTTCCGTCTGATGGACGAAGACAAATGGTTGGTCCCGGGCAATCGCCCAGCCCTGGCTGAGGGTCCCTGGGGTCTGGCAGGGCTGGCCATCTGCTACGACCTGCGCTTCCCGGAGCTCTTTCGCCACTATGCTCTCGCCGGGGCGCGCCTGATCTTTCTGCCGTCGGCTTGGCCCCACCCACGCCTGACTCACTGGCGGACCCTCCTACGCGCCCGCGCCATCGAGAACCAGATGTTCGTCGTCGCCTGCAACCGGGTCGGGACAAGCGATGGGACGGCCTTCTTTGGCCACTCCAGCGTAATTGATCCTTGGGGTGAGTTGCTGGTGGAGGCCGGCGAGCAGCCGGGTCTCTTCACCGTCGACTTCGACCTCACCCAAGTCGAGGCCATTCGGAAGCAAATTCCTGTCTTCCAGGACCGCCGCACCGACATCTACGGGTAAGCGATGACTGATGATTCCGCTGATACACTCAGATCAGGTGGATTTAGAAGCAGAACTGGCAAGATCAGCGAAAAATCAGCGTCGATCAGCGCCATCTGCGTCCTCTCCCGGTACCAGAATGATGATTGTCAGCCAGAATAAGTCCGGTACATGGTACTCGCTCGTGAGCGTCACGTTTTACCTACCGCGAGGCCATCCCTTTTGTAGTCAATGCACCAATCCACTGGTATCACGATGAACACCACACCGCTTCTCGTTGGCTCGACCAATGCCCGCGCCGGTTTCGCCGCAGCGATGGACCGGCTGCGCCACGGCGACAGCGCCCTCGACGCCGCTGAAGTCGCCGTGCGTGCCGTCGAGGATAATCTCGAAGATCACAGCGTTGGCATCGGGGGACTGCCCAACCTTGTGGGCGAGGTCGAACTCGATGCCATGATCATGGACGGCGAGACGCTGGTCGCGGGCGCCGTGGCCGCACTCAAAGGCTATCCCAACCCGGTGAGTGTGGCTCGCAAGGTGATGGAGGTCCTCCCGCACGTCTTGCTCGTCGGCGAGGGTGCTGCGCGCTTCGCGGCCGAGATGGGCTTCGAGCCCAGGGAGCTCTTAACCGAGGAGGCTCGTAAGATCTGGGCCGACCGCCTCAGCCAGGTCCCTGCGGAGACTGGCGAGCGCGCCTACTTCGAGAAGATGGCGGCCTACGCCCGTCACTTCGCGACCGACCCCGAGGGAGCTGCTGCCCGGTACGACACCAACGTCACCGGCACCGTGAACGTCCTCGCGTGCGACCAACAGGGCCGGCTCGCCGTCGCAACGAGCACGAGCGGGTGGGCCTGGAAGTATCCTGGCCGGGTCGGCGACACGCCCATCGTTGGCGCTGGCGGCTACGCCGACAGCCGCTACGGTGCCTGTGGCTGCGTCGGGCGCGGCGAGATGGCCCTGCGCGCCGGCACGGCCCGCAGCCTGGTGCTCTATCTCAAGATGGGCCTGCCCCTCTGGAACGCGGCCCGCGAGGCGATCCACGACCTCTCTGCGCTGCAGGACCCCTTTGCCTCGGGGCTGAGCCTGGTGGCGATTGACGCCGCGGGCAACCACGTCGGCTTCAGCAACCGCACGGGCCGCGACTACATCTTTCAGACAGCGCAGATGGACGTCCCAGAGAAGCGGCCGCGCATCTTCGTCGATGCGTCCGGCAAAGCCCAGGTCCGGCCAGCGTGAGATGAACTGCACGAAGAACACCACGCAGAGCGTCGATCGGTTCGCTGCACATTTGGCTGCATTGAGGTTCTGATTCAGATCGCCTTCCCCTGGTTCTCTGGCCTGGAAGGTTCACCGGTGAGAGGAGGAGACTGGCTGGGTCTCTCCCCGTCCCGCCGCTGAATAGAACCACATGCTCCTCCCTCTGCCCCTGGAGGAAAGGGGCCGGGCGATGAGAGGCGCCCCGATCCACTTGTGAAGCTTGGAGGAACAAGACCATGCCGGCTCAGGCAGTGCGAGCAAGCGATCAGGCTGTCCAGGCTACTCTCTCCTTCCTGCAAGATGTGCTGCGCGAGGCTGAGCCGCGCGATTTCGCCGTGCGGCTGTGGGATGGCACCGTGTGGAAGGCCGATCCGGAGCAGCCGGCGCGCTTCACGCTGGTCCTCCAGCATCCCGGGGCCCTCCGCACGATGTTTTGGCCGCCGACCGAACTCACCCTGGGCGAAGCCTACATCTACAACGACTTCGAGATTGAGGGTGAGATCGAGCGTATCTTTCCGTTCGCCGACACGCTGCTCGAGCGCCGGTGGGGCATGGCCGAACGGTTGCGCTACGGGCGGTATCTGTTCAGTCTGCCGTCTGGCGGCCGCCCTCGAACCGGGCGCCAGGCAGTGCAGTTGAGCGGGAGCCGTCATTCCGCAGAGCGCGACCGGCAGGCGGTCACCTATCACTACAATGTGTCCAACGAGTTCTACGCGCTCTGGCTGGACACGCAGATGGTCTACTCCTGCGCCTACTTCGCCACCCTCGACGACAGCCTGGATACGGCGCAGGAACGCAAGCTGGACTACATCTGCCACAAGCTACGATTGCGCCGCGGGGAGCGCCTTCTCGACATCGGCTGTGGCTGGGGCGCGCTGGTGATCCATGCCGCGCGCCACTACGGCGTCGAGGCGCGCGGGATTACTCTGAGTAGGCCTCAGGCCGAGCTGGCGAACGAGCGCATCCGCCAGGCTGGTCTGGCCGGCCACTGTCGGGTGGAGGTCCGCGATTATCGCGGGATCAACGAGCCCGAGGGCTTCGACAAGCTGGCCAGCGTGGGGATGTTCGAACACGTCGGGGAGGCGTTACTGCCCGAGTACTTCGAGCGAGCGTGGCACCTGCTCCGCCCGGGCGGCGTCTTCCTGAACCACGGGATCGCACGCCCGGCCACCCGGCCGTCCCGCCAGGGACCGTCTTTCGTCGATCGCTACGTCTTCCCGGACGGCGAACTGGTGCCGATCAGCACGACGTTGGGTGCTGCGGAGCGAGCCGGCTTCGAGGTGCGCGATGTGGAAAGCCTGCGTGAGCACTACGCGCTCACGCTGCGGCACTGGGTGCACCGTCTCGAGACGCAGCAGGCGGCGGCCCGCACGATCACCGACGAGGCGACCTATCGCGTCTGGCGCCTGTTCATGGCGGGGTCGGCCTACGGCTTCCAGACCGGCCGGATCAACGTCTACCAGACATTGCTCGCCAAACCGGACCGCGGCGCCAGCGGACTTCCACTGACGCGAGCCGATTGGTATACCGGGTGACGTGCCAGAATATCTTGTTGGCGAATGGGAGAACGTCGAGGCGCCCTCTTCGTAGTGCGCGCTGTAGCCTGCTGAAGGGCACACTACGAACAGGAGCAGTCCCTTCTCCTGCCATTTCGCCAACGCTATTTTGGCAGGAGGTGGGCACCTCCTGGACGTGGGACAGAGTACTACTCGACTTTGAATTCTACTGTGCGGCTCAATTTGCCGTTCAGGTACAGATCTACCTTGTACTGCCCTTTCGGCCAGAGCTTATCATTGGTCAGCTTGAAGTGAAGGGTTCCACTCCTGGATGTAAGCTCATTCTCGTCGATGAAGAAGTTTGGCTCGACCCCTTCGGCTTCGACGGCTGTCCAGGCTGCCTTCACGACTGTGTCGTCGGGGGCATTGGCCAGTTGGACCAGGCAGTGAAACGTGTCATCCTGGGCGAACGTGGTCGTCGGCTCCTTTCCGTTGGCATCGCGCGCCATCGTCACGTTCTTGATGCTGGCGGTACTGACGTTGAAGCTGCATGCCAACACCGCTGATACCATCATCATGAGGGCGAACCACAATTGCAAACCGGTCTTGCGCATCTCAATCCCTCCAGAATCGATCGCATCTCCGTTGGAAGCATCACTGGCACGGGTTGAGGCCTGGCAGGTGCCAGCGCCGTAACAGGTTTGCCGAATAGAGGTCAGTCGGTCAATGAGATAAAAGTATCCCAATGCGATTCTTCGTCGTTCCCGGGCTAACGACACGACGCCGAGTTCGACCTGAACCGCGCCTCCACCTGGCTCTACGCGCTTGTCACAGCTGTGCTGCTGGGCGGGCTCCTCGTTTTCTATTGGCGGGAGGAGCAGCAGGCCACGGCCGCCACTGCTCGACCGGCCCAGGCTCGCGGCGAGCCTGGCTGAGAAGTCAGCGCACCTTCACGGCCATACAGATTGAGAAATCGGGTGAACGGCAAGATCTTGACTTCTGACAGGCTTGAATTGTGACAGGGGGTTCAGTAAGATAATAGCAGGGACCGCACCATGGGTACCTCTCTAGAACTCGACCGGAGGCCACCACGCTGGCAGCGGACAGCGCTGCCTGGCTCCGGTCGAGTTTCTCTTCTGGCCCGGGGACGTTCTGACCATCGAAGCCGTGGGCGGTGAAAGCCACGGGCACCGGATTGGAGCCGGTGCCCGTGTTGCTTTGAACCGACGATGATGGCCGTGTTTCGGTACCGCGGCCGCGGAAGCTTCGGGCGAGCCCGGCGTCACGCACGCAGCAAGCGCATTCCATTCAGGATCACCACCAGCACCGACAACTCGTGAATGAACATGCCGCCAGCCATGTGAACCTCGCCCAGCAGCACGCCGCTCAGCAGCGCGCTCACCGTCGCCAGGGCGATGACCACGTTCTGCCGGATATTTCGCAAGGTCGCCTTGGAAAGCCCGATGGCCTCGGGGACTTTCAAGAGATCGTCGGCCATCAGCGCAATATCGGCAGTCTCGATCGCGACGTCGGTCCCGGCCGCGCCCATCGCGATTCCGATGTCGGCGGCGGCCAGCGCCGGGGCATCGTTGATGCCGTCGCCCACCATTGCGACCACGTGACCTTCGGCCTGAAGTTGGCGAATGACCGCGAGCTTATCTTCGGGGAGAAGTTCGGCGTGGACTTCGCTCAACCCGGCCGCGTTGGCGATGGCCTGGGCGGTACGCCGGTCATCGCCGGTCAGCATGGCGATCCGTTTCACCCCAACCGCTTGTACTTGTTGGATCATCGCCGGCGCGGTCGCCCGCAACGCATCGGCAATCCCCAGCACGCCCAGCTCAACCCCATCCAGCGCGACCAGCATCCCTGTCTTCCCGGCCGACTTCAGCTGCACCAGGTATGTCCCGGCCTCCGCACTCACCGCAACATCCAGCTGGGCCATCAATTCTGGGGTACCGACACCGATGATGTGCCCTTCGTAGGTCGCCCGGACGCCACGTCCGGTGCAGGTACCGAACTCATCGGCGTGTGGGACTGCGCCCAAGGCCTCGGCTTCGGCCAGAATCGGCCGCGCGAGGGGGTGCTCCGAACCTGCCTCGGCGATAGCCGTCCAACGGAGCAGTTCCTGCTCAGCCGCGGCCCATCGTCCCGGTGCTTTCCCGTTTGATGCGATTCCGATACTCCCGAGCCGCTCCGGCCCACCGGCAGGGACCAATGCTGGCTGCAGGACGATCACATCGGTCAACTGCGGCCGGCCCTGGGTCAAGGTCCCGGTCTTGTCCAGCGCCAGGGCCGAGATTTTGCCCGCATTCTCCAGGTACTCGCCACCCTTGATAAGAATCCCGCGCTGGGCCGCCCGGCCGATGCCTGCGACGACCGAGACTGGTGTAGAGATCACCAGCGCTCCCGGGCAGCCGATCACCAGAAGCGTCAGCGCCAGCTCAACGTCGCGCGTGATCAGGAAGACGACGGCGCTGAGGCCGATGATCACCGGTGTGTACCAGCGCGCGAAGCGCTCAATAAACCGCTGGGTGGGAGCCTGCTCGTCCTGGGCCTCCTCGACTCGGCGGATGATCCGCGCCAGCATCGTGTCGGCGCCGACGCCCATAGCCTGCACCTCCAGGAGCCCGGACTGGCTGATCGTGCCGGCATAGACCCGGTCGCCCTCAACCTTGTCCACAGGCATGGATTCGCCCGTGATGGGGCTCTCATCCACGGCGGCACGCCCGTCGATGATTTCACCGTCTACCGGAACCCGGGTGCCCGGCTTCACCAAGACCGTCTCGCCGGGCACCACTTCGTGGGGCATGACCTCAACCTGCCGGCCGTCCCGCAGGACGATCGCCGGCGCCGGCGCTAATTCCAACAACTCTTGCAGCGCCTGGCGGGTGCGACTCAGCGTTCGCGCTTCGAGGGAGGCCCCGAGCATGAACAGAAACGTGACGGCGGCGGCCTCCCAGTACTCACCGATTGCCAGCGCGCCCACGGTGGCAATGGTCACCAGCAGTTCGATGCTGACGTGCCGGTTGCGCAGGGCGTGCCCGGCGCGGATCATGATATCGTAGCCGACCAGCACCGCCGCTGCGATCATCAGAGCACTGCGCAGCCCGCGTGACCCCAGCAGGTGATCGGCAGCCAGGGCCATCGCGATCAGCGCGCCGCTCGCGAGGGTCAGCAGCTGGCGCCGCCGCATTGGATTCTCGAACCAGACCTTGACTTTCTCCACCAACATACCTCCAAGGTTAGAACGCATCAATGAATAAGTTCCGCGCGCTCTCGAGGGCGCTCACGAAAACTGCCCTGCAACTCGCCGCAGGGAGGTGCGTGGCACCTCTTGACTGCACCTGCATACTTGCGGCGATCTACGGACCTGTTTCGACGATCTCATCTGACCGGCATCTCGGCCGTCGCTTCTATCAGAAGCTCGCCACCCTGGCTTCATAGCCGGCTGCCCGGATGGTCTTGACCAGGTCAGGACCACTGACGCGCTTGGGATCGTGCTCGACTTCGATCCGGCCCGTGTTGAAGTGGACTTTGGCCTCCGCGACCCCATCCACCGCCTCCAGTGCCTTTTCGATCTTGGCCACGCACGACGGGCATGACAGCTCTTGACTTCGCAGGAGGGTTTTCATCGTTCAAAGTCTCCTATTCCTGAACTTGATTGTGCCGAGACTGTACCCCAAACCACAGTGCCGTTCCATGATCTGGCTCAAATTAGTGCAGGGAGACGGAAAAGGCCCCCGGCCTGGTTCGGTCAAGCCAGGGGCCTTTTGGAATCGAGTGCGGGCAAATCAGCCGGTGTCGTCGGCGACGAGGGCCGCCAATCTCTCGGGGTCGGCGATGGCAACCCATTGCCGGCCGCTCCGGATGAGACCCGCCTTTCGGAACTGGCTCATCACCCGGCTGACCGTCTCGGTCGTCGTGCCGGTCATCTCGGCCAGGTCCTGCCGCGAGAGTGGCACCTGAATCAAGATCGCGTCCTCGCGTTCCTCACCCAGTTTCTGAGCCAGTTTGAGCAACGTCGACGCGACACGGCTCTCCACCGGGTGGGCGCTGAGCTGGCGAACCACCTCGTGCGCTGCGTGCAGTCGCGCCGCCACAATGGCAAGCACCTGCAAGGTGACTGAGGGATAGCGGCGCAGAACGGTCTGAAAATCATCGGCGGCAATCCCGAGGGCGCAACACCCGGTGTGGGCTTGGGCCGTGTCCGAGTACGTCTCATCGCCCAGCGCCGAGAGGCTGCCGAAGAACTCACTGGGGGTCAGGATATCCAGCAGGACGTCCTGACCGCCTACGGTGTGACGGAGCAATTTCACCTTGCCGGCTGCGACCACATACAGTCGCGAGGCCGGGTCACCGGCGAGGTAGATCGTCTCACTTGGGAGGTAACCTCGCTCTTGAAACAATCTGTTGACCTCGGCCACCTCCTCAGGCGAGAGGCCGGTGAACAACGGGACTTTGGCCAGGATTTTCAGCCGCAGATCGACAGTACACATCTGAGGCGCGATGTCTTCAGTCTCTAGCGGTGTGCTTCTTCGTGCTGCCATCGTCATCGTCGCTTTCGAGCGGAGAACCTGGAAGATCTGTGGATCTTCACACTCCTACGATGCACACAGGAGCACAGTTTGTCAAACGGTCACCTTGAATGGTCGTGTATCGATTTTGGCAGAAAGGGATAGATGGCAGTGACCGGCGGCTCCTCTCCCTTCCCTTGCTTCCAGCTCCTTTCTGGTTATACTACCCAGCAGCATTCACTCTCTCGACCCTGCTCTGCTCCCTGCGCTCACAGTCCCTCTCGTCCCATCCGGCGCCAAACCATGCCTCCGAAAGCAGATGTTTCATGCCTTGCCCAGCTCATTGGGCCGCATTCGTGATCGTTTTGTTCTCGCTCGCCCCCTCGCTGATTCAGCCAGCGGCCGCGCTGCGGCTCGACGACGGTCCGGCCGTGCCCCCCGCGATCG
>DOUV01000847.1 GCA_003520455.1 Chloroflexota bacterium
CACCGCGGAGGTAGCCCGCGATGAACGCGGCCGCGAAGGCGTCGCCGGCACCCACCGTATCAACCACATTGATCCGAAAACCGGGATGTTGGACGACCCTCTGACCGGCGGCCACGAAGCAGCCCTCGGCGCCCGCCTTCGTGACGACCACGTTGGGGCCGAAGGCCCGGAGGGCTTGCGCGGCGGCGCCAGGATCATTCTCGGCGACGAGATGGTGGGCTTCGTCGAGCGTCAGAAGCAACACGTCGGTCGCCGCGAGCGCGGCGACGAGCACCGGCTCGGGGAGCAAGCGAATGCTCGGACCGGGATCAAAAAAGACGGGGACACCCGCCTGGCGGGCTGCAGACATGGCGGCGAGAACGTCATCAGGATGGAGCAGCTCGCGAAAGGTGTACCCATCGGTGAGCAGGCTCCTCGAGCGCCGGATCATCTCAATCCAGGCCGGCGGATAGGGCCACTGCGGGCCGTCATCCTTGATCCCGAGAAAGACGTGCTGGCCCACCCGGTCGGTGACGACCACGCACAACACGGTCTGGCGGTCCGGGTAGGTCACCACAGAGCTGATGTCCACACCCTCGGCCACGAGCATCTCTTTCACGGCCTGGCCGTACGAATCGCCTCCCACGGCTCCGAGCGCGGTTGTCGTGAGATTCATGCGCCGGGCTGCCACCAGGAAATTGCAGCCGCCGCCCAACTCGACGAAGAGCCCCTCGGCCCAGCCGTGGGCATTCGGCCGCAGCGGCAGTTCCTCAACCGGCAGCAGGATATCGGCGACCAGGTCGCCCAACACGGCGAGATCGAAGAGCACGTCCGTTGTTCCTCCCCCCTAAGCCACGACCTGCACCGGCGATGTCTGTTTGCGGCGGAGGGTCATCACAAGCCAGCCCAAGACGAGCGGAATTGCAGGGAGAAGCAGGAGGAGCCGAAGGTCAACACGGGGGAGAACGCGTGTCTGGCGCTGGCTCCCGAGCAAGACCTGGCCTTCGTTCGAGACCACCCGCACCTCGTAGGCCGGCAACTGGTCGGACAGCACAATGCGATAGGCGGCAAAATCAGGATCGCGCGGTGCTCCGGGATCGTTCGGGTCAAACGGCAGAATCTCGTAGCCCAGGGCTGCTCCCGGAATCTGCTTGACGCGATAGGGCACGAGCGGCACGCGCTCGGTGACCCGCCCGCCGCTGACAACCTCCAGAGTCCCCTCATTGATCGGCTCACCGGCCACCCAGCGCCACTCGGGCCCCTGCACATCGCCAGGGTATTGCGGGTTCAGGAGATATTCGTAGGGGAGGGCGGGATACTCACGGATCACGTGCGGCTTGAGGTAGAGAACGCTGCCCGGTTCGCCCAAAATGACATCAGCCAGATCGGTCAGTTCCTCTGGTGTCGTCCAGCGCGACTCGGGGATAACGGTGTACCCGACGGCCGTGCGGCGGGGGGCAAAGACCACCAGGCGCCGCGCGCTTCCGGGCTGGATGCTGCCATCGGCCAGTCGCAATTGGATGTCATAGCTTCCCGGGGAGAGATTCACCGGGTAGCCGCGGTTGAGACCGGTGCTGAAGACGTTGAGCGGCGGCGGGGGCTCGGGGGGTGGAGGGATCTCAACCTGGGAGCCGCTCTCGCGACGAGTCTGGCCCTCCCGAAGCATCGTCTGCCAGGCCGCCTGGGCCTTCTCGAAGGCGAGAACAGCTTGCTGGTAGGCGTTGCGCTCGGCCTCGAAACGTTGGTTTGCCTCCGCGGCCGCCGCCCCGAGGTAGAGTTGCGGTTTCGGCGCGCCCTCACCGGCGCCGAAATGGATTGTGTAGTCAACCTGCTCGAGAGCGCTCACCCGTCGCCCATTCTGCGAGATCTCAAGCGTGCCCTCGATGGTCTCGTTCATTTCGCTCCAGGCCGCCCGGTATTCGTTCGTGATTGGCCAGAAGTAGACCAGCGTCTGGCGAGGTGAGAGCACGCTCGTGTGACCGGCCAACAGGTAGATGCTCTCGACGGTCGGCGGGGCAAACGTTCCGATCACACCGTCAGGCGCGGCGGCGTTGATTCCGTAGACAAAGGCTGCCACTCGCTTGGGTGCCTGCGCCTGTACAGCGCTTCGTGAGAGCAACAACATCAGGAGGAGGAGTGCCGAGAACCACCACCGACGATTCATGGCAACACTCCCCGGCGGCGCACTGCCCACACCGCCAGGCCCAGCCATACCAGGCTCACCGCGACGGCGCGGACGCTGTCGCGCAACAATAACAACAGATCGTTGCGCAGGGCCGCGTCCAGACAGTGGCCAAGCATCCCAATCGGCGAGACCCACAGGAGGAGGTCGTTGAGCACGCGCAGGAACACCCGCAAGAAGAGCAGCGCATCGTAGTAGCGACTCGTCGGCGGGACGTTCAGGAGCGCGGTGTAGCCGCCCTGGATCGCAAACAGGAGGATGACCACCGTCACCAGCAGCAGGACTGCACTCCGGCTCGAGCCGGCTACCGCCGACAGGAAGATGCCGAAAGCCACGGCCAGGCCTGCCACTCCTACGCTCGGCAAGAGCCCCCAGAGAAGAGCCGGGGGCAGGAACACGTTCGTCAGCAGAGCGAGGAGAACCAGCAGCGGCACCAGCAGCAATACCAGCAGCAGGTAGACCACAATGCCGGCGACAAAGTACGCCCCCACCAGCCCGATTGCATCAACCGGCGCGAAGAAGAGCACCTGCAAGGCCCCTTGTTCTCTCGGGCGAGCGATGGCGAGGGTGGCAACGACTGTGACGTAGAGTAGCGCCAGGGTCGAGGCAGCGACGAGCGGAGACAAGAAGGGACGCGCGAGAATCTGCAACCCACTCCCCGCCACGAACCGGGCCGAGTTATAGACGAGAAGCACTGCCAGGAGCAGGCCCGCCCCCGCCGTGAGATAGACACCCCACCCGAGGAGGGCATCGCGAATCTCCTGACGCGCAATTCGCTGGATGCTCCGCCCGCGGAGAGGCCACGGAGCCAGCACGGAGACCGGTGAGGTGGTCATGCTGCACCTACCAGTTGTTGGACATTCGAATTGGTGATTGTCACGAAGGCCTCTTCGAGGCTCATCTCCTCGGTGCGCATCTCGACCAGAACGCCACCCTGGGCGACCACGGTCTGGAAGATCGCCGGGCGCGCGTCCTGCTCGGCCATCACATGGAGCGCAACGCGCCGTCCATCGGCGACCAGCCGTTCAACACAGGGAAGCGCCGCCAGGGCGGACACCAGGCCCGGTGAGGCCACGGCCAGGTCCAGCTCGACAACCGCCCCATGCGCGAGCCGGCGGCGCAGTCCGTCCATCGTATCCTCGGCGAGCAGCCGCCCCTGGTGAAGGATGCCAATGCGATCGGCCGAGCGCTCAATCTCGGAGAGGATGTGGCTGGAAATAAAGACGGCCCCGCCGCGCCGGCGATGAGCATCCACGAGTTCGCGCACCTGGAGGATTCCGTAAGGATCGAGCCCACTCACGGGCTCATCGAGAACCAACAGGTCGGGGTCGTGAACCAGGGCGCGGATCAGGCTCAATTTCTGCCGCATTCCTCGAGAGTAGTCGTGGGCCAGGCTGTGGCGCACGTCCCAGAGATCGAGCGCCTCGAACAGTTCGTGCATCCGCCGCTCGGGACGTGGCACGCCGTTGAGATCGGCGAAGAATCGGACCAACTCCCAGGCCGTCATCCGGGTGGCGCTGACCGGCTCTTCCGCGACGACACCGATGCGCCGTTTCAGAGTAAGTGCATCGGGGGTCACGGGTTGGCCAAAGAGGAGCACCCGGCCGGCGGTCGGCGGGATCAGGCCGAGCAGCATGTAGATCGTGGTCGTCTTCCCGGCCCCGTTCGGGCCGAGAAAGCCGTAGATCTCGCCCGGCCGAACGTGCAGGTCGAGGTTTTGCACCGCAATTGTCCCACCAAACTGTTTGGTAAGCCCTTCCGTCTCGAGCACCAGAACTCCTTCACCAACTGGATCGCTTTGCGGACGCGACCGGCCCGCCGGTATAATCATCCCAGTCCACAAGGATAGCACAGCGACCTATTATCCTGGAACGCACGATGGCCTTGGCCGCCTTCTGGCTCTCTGCCCGTCTACTCTTCCGACGGATGGGGATCCTTCTCGTCGGGAATATTTTCTGGTTCCTCCTGAGTCTCCCACTCATCACCTGGCCGGCTGCCACCGGGGCGCTCTTCTACCTGGCCTACCGGGTGGTCCAAGAGGAGCGCGCCGGCGATCCCCGCTTCGCCCGAATCGGCGACTTCTGGGATGGCTTCCGCCGCTACTGGCGCCAGAGCACCGCCCTGGTCGCCCTCGACCTTGGCGCCCTGGTCGTCCTCGGCACGGCGCTGTGGTTCTACGGCGGCGACAACATCGAATCGCTCGGCTGGGTCGTCGGCCCGGTCGCGGTGATCAGCCTGGCCTGGCTGGGTGCCCAATTGTACCTCTTCCCCCTGTTGATCGTGACCCCGGACCAATCGCTCTTCGGTGTGCTGCGCACCGCCCTGCTGACCGCGATCGGCTACCCGCTGTACACTCTTTCGCTGCTTCTGCTTCTGCTCTTCCTCACCGTGGTCTGTGCCCTCCTGGCGGGGCCCGTCCTCCTGCTCCTCTTCGCGATGCTCGCCCTCACCCAGACCGTGGCCCTCCGCCTGGTGCGCATCCACCGCGGCGAGATCCCCCCTGGCCCAATCGGCGACGCGCGCGCCGGGCAGTAGCCCGGGCGCGCGGCCCTCACGCCAGGTAGACCTGGCGCCAATCCGGGTCCTGCGCCACGAGGGCATAGACCACGAGCACTTTAGTGAGTTGGACCAGATCACCGCAGCAAGCGACAGGCGTTCGGTCGAAGTGGGTGTACGCCCCAGGGAAGCCGATCACACTGACGTTTTGGGTGTAAAAGAGCGCGGAGACGTCGTCGCTTCGGCTCACGTAGTCCTGATTTTCCGTCAGGGCAATCCCACGTTGCGCCAACGCCTCTCCGAGCTCGCGGGTAAACGCCAGGAGGTGGGGCGGCATAACGGCCCCGCGCGCGCCACTCACCACCCCTGTGAAAGTCGCGCCTCGGCCGAAAGAGGTCGCATCGCCGGCTTCCAGTTGCGCTTCTTGCTGTTGGGCGTCAACAATCACAGTCATCTCGGGAAGCAGGTCGTGGGGGGTGCGGTGCAGCAGGCGCGTATGGGCGCGTGAGAAGGCGCGGTTCCCGATGTCTACGGGCCCCTCCTCCTCATCGTTCAGCAGCAGAACCACATTCGCCTTGAGGTGCGAGAGCACGCGCGCTGCCAACAGCAGAGCCGCCGAGCCAGCCTGGTTATCGATGAAACCGTGGATCTCGTCGCTGGCACGGTCCCACGTGGCCGGGAGGTGGTGGACCACGCGCGTCCACACGGGGAGATCCCGCCGCGACGTCTCGAAGAAGAGTCGACCCTGCTCATCGGTTACCATCACCCCCTCGGCCAGCCGCTCGAGT